>JAEDJL010000041.1 GCA_016296345.1 Bacteroidales bacterium
AATCAATACGGCGTTTTATTTCGCCAAAACGCCGTTTTATTTTGACAATTCGCCGTTTTGATTTGCTCAAACGGCGACTTATTTATTCCGTATAGGCTCTCAAACTTTTCCGGCTTGCAGTTGGTTTGCTTTTGTTAAAATCCTCAAATTCCGAGTGTCGATTGCGTAATAATAAACTTTTCTTACGGCTGCTCCGATTGCCGTTTTAGTACGAAAAAACTTAAAGTTAAAGATTATTTATCGTGCTGTTTTTATCTGTTTGACAGCTGTTTAGAATACCGATAAACTCTTTGGATATTGTCGCCTGTGGTTTGAGTGCGTGCAACATGACGTTTTCGGCTATGGATTTGGGGAATATATTGCTGTAAATGAAACTTTTAAGAAGTGTTGTGTATGTTTGTTTCCACTCTTTGCCGTGAGCAGAAACGGCTCTGCCATATCGGAGGCGTGTTTCAAGGTGTGCAATTTCGTGAATGAGGACGACAAGTGTCGTATATGGTGATAAATTGTCGTTGATTGTTATCAAATGTTCTCCATTGCTTGATTGGCGATAGTTGCCGAGAGTTCTTTTGCGAGAATGTACCGTTTTGATTGTCAAATTATTATATCCTGCAATCAAATCGGAGCATTTCTTTTCTGCCTCAGGCGGCAGCAATGAGTAAAGTCCTCTCATTGTCGGGCAGATAAAAGAAAGAGAAAGTCGGACAGTTGCATTTGCGTTTTGAACGATGCTTTTTGCCATACGGAGAGCTTGTTGCACACGAGCAAAACAAGAATGCAACAATCAAAATCACCAATCCTAACTTTCTCTTTCTCATTTTATTAAAGTTTTAGTTTATCATTTTTTCGTTCTTTTTGGCTTAGGCTCGGGCAATTCTTCGTACATCTCGATAAAAAGCTGCGAAAGAAATTCCCTGTTGTCCGTATTCTCCACAAGCAACATGGGTTTTGCTCCCTCATACGGCGTCTGCACAGGTGCATCAGGAAGAAGCCTTTTTGCAACACTTACAGGTTTTACAAGAAAGCGGTCATCGCACACCATGGCTGCAATTTTTCCTCGATAGTAAACGATATATTCGCCCATCATATTCCTGTATGTGATGTCTTCAAGTCCCGAAAGACTGTCAAGAATGTACTCAAAATATGATTTACTCGTTGCCACTTGCGACTTACTTTTAGTAAATAATCACTTTATGTGTTGAAATATTGTCGTCAGCCTTGATTGTGATGAAGTAAACACCTGCTTTAAGATTTTGTAAATCAAGCGTGTATGAGGTGGTATTTGAAGGTATTGTTTCAGCTTGGACAACTCTTGCCGCTTGGTCGCAGATTGTGAGTATGATTTGCGAATATGGCTCGTCGAAAGTAACTGTCAGAATGTCTCTTGCAGGGTTCGGAGCTATGCTTGCCAAGTCTTCTTTTGCCGCAACCGAAGGCAGGGAGGAGTTGTAGTCCATTCCTCCAATCGAAGAGACACCTGTATTTGCAGGGTCGAGCCATGGTTTCAATCGGCGGCTGTTTGTCGAACCGTTTGAGGTCCAAGAGTATGACAACTTGCCATAATAATCGACTTTGTCGTCCTCCGCAACATTGCAAGCCGAACTTCCTCCGGTCAAATCGCCAATTATCTGTCCGTAAACGTTAAACAGTGCCGAGCCTGAGGAGCCTCCTTCTGTTATTCCGTAACCATTGGTTGTCGGTTCCCACTTTACCTTCCAGTGAGTGGCGGTGCTTGCTCCCATGCTTACGGATTGAATTCTTGTGTTGAAGGTTGAGATTTTCTTTACGTCTCCCGAAGGGTGATGAATACAAACTCCCTGTGTTACAGCTTGGTTTCTGTTGTCCCAACCACACCAGAAAGGATTGTAACTCTGAGGAATTTGGTTGTTTAAAAGAAGCAAACAAAAGTCGCTTCCCCCACCGCTGTAAGTGTTATCGTAAGCCTTTACGGTTGCACCGGTAAGTGAGTGAGATTGAGATGGTTCTTGCGAAGGTGTAGAGCAGCCCGAAGTCTCGTAATTGAAGTAAAAGACAAATTGAGAGTAGTATGAGCTTGACGAAACGCTCTCTATGCAGTGTGCAGCGGTCAAAAGATATGGTGTTCGGTCATAATTGGTGTTGTTAATCAGCGTTCCTGTACACCAACCCATCGTATAAGCGTCCATTTTTACAAGTATTCTTGCAACTGCACGCTGTTGTTTGCGAAAGTCATCGCCTTCCGAGCAGTTTACATTGACGTTGCACGAACCGGAAGAGCGATATTCGCTCGACGACTTCTCGGGAATGTCTCTGTAAGCGTAGCCTATTTCGCTTATTTCAATCTCTGCTTTTTCGCTTTGGTCAAGAGGCTCTACATATTCAAAGATTATCCTCTCTCCTTCCAAATATTCGGTTGCGAAAGTCTTCAATTCGTGGTTGTTAAACGACGAGAACGCTCCCAAAACTCTCGAACGGTCTTCGTTATACAAGAAAAGTTTTCCGCTTTTTGGCAAACGAAATCTCTCAGAATAGAATACCAATGCCTGAGCTTCGGGAACTTCGACAGCAAGACGGTAAATCCTTTCGTTCTTTGTTTCTGTGATTGTTGCATTTTCAAAGAAGTCTTTGTCGCAACGAAGAATGACACCGAAACGTCTTGGTTTGAATATAGCTTCTTCGCTTTCGTCTTCGGCAAGAAGTCTTTCGACGTCCGGCTGTTGAAGAGTGATTGAGTTAATCGGAGCATTGTCCGCACCTTTCAGGGAAAATGACGGAGGCATCTCCCCTGTGCTTAATTGGGCAGACAGAGTAAATGTAGCCAACAGTGCTGCCAAAAATAATAACTGCTTTTTCATTTTTAATGTGTTTTGCTTCTGTGTTTATTTCTTTTGATTATTATTCTTTCAAATGGTTTAATATGCTGCTGTGAATGGTCAATAGCTGTGGTATGAGCATGGTTTTGTCGTCGTGTTTGATGACATAATCTGCCAAAGCGTCTTTCTGCTCTTGTAGCATCTGGCTTGCCATTCTTGCAACGACTTGTTGCTCTGTGCAATTATCGCGTTGCATTACTCTTTTGATTACCACATCTTTCGGAGAGCTGATTGAGATTGTCAAATCAAAATTTTGCTGCAAATTATTCTCAAACAAAATCGCACTTTCCATAATGACGTATGGCGAAGTCTGCTTTCTGCTCCACTGTGAGAACATTTCAAACACCTTGGGGTGCGTCATAGAGTTGAGTTGTCTCAATTTGTCTTTGTCATTAAAGACAATGTCGGCAAGAACCGCCCTTTGCAATATTTGATTTTTGACAACCCCTCTGCCAAATGTTTTTTCGATTTGTTCGAGGAAAGATTTGTCCTCATAAAGTCGCTTTGCCTCTCTGTCGGAGTAAAAGACAGGTATGCCGATTGTCTCAAAAACTCGGGCAATCAGCGATTTGCCACAACCTATACCCCCTGTCAAGCCAACTTTTGCTCTCATTTCTGTATTATATAATCGACTTTTGAGGGTGAAACGGAGATAATTTTGATAAAATCGGGAACATTGGAAAGCATGACCCTTAGTTTCTTTTTCTCTTCGTCTTTTGAATAAATCACATATGCAGAAAGCTCGTCGGTGTTCACCTTTTTGAAGTCTTCCATGGCGACTTTGTAGCGTATTTTGACATTTGAGGGAAACAATCTGAGCTTGTCGTTTTTTCCTGCAATGATGTCTATTGGCAAAACGATGTCGTTTTCGGTGTATTCCCTGACTTTGATACTCAATCCGACACTGCTTTGTCGCAAACTCACCTCTTCTTGATTGTAATCGAAGTCTATGGGTACAAAGGTGAAGAAATTGCGGTCTATGTCTTTGAGTGTTATCTCTTTGGTGAAGAGTGTGTCGATTTTTTCGATGCTTTCCTTGTTTCCCTCCAACCAAATGTATTTTTCAATCAACTCCGGCTGTTGCGAAACGCCGAAAGGTTGTTTGCACTCGACCTTTACCCTGCTCACAAGCGGAACTTGCTTTGAGTAAGTCTTGTTCCAGCCCAATATGAGGGTGTCGGGCATGATTTGTATGGGAACTTTTTGCATTCTTATCTCGGAAAGCACCTGCTTGTTCAAAAATCCGGTGGGTATCTTGGCTCTTCCGCTCTGCATATTGAGCGACAAAGAACCTATGTCGAACTGTATGTTATTTGTTTTCCTGAACGGCAACCGGCTTGCGAGCAAATCGAAGCCCGAACTCGTGATATGAACATCTATTATGCTGTCGCTGCAATATATATTCTGATGAGGATTGTCGGCATTGACAAAAGAAACCGACAAAGAGTAGTTGTATTGGTACGTTTTGCCCAAAACGACAAACAACCACAAAGCTCCGCTCATGCAAAAGCACAAAAGCACCGTTCTGACCTTGACATTGGTCAGCAATTTGTAGAATTTGTTTTTGTTTTTTCGGCTCTCCGACGGCATATTATGCACAAACAAAAGCGAGCGTCTGCAATTCAACAATGCAGAACGCTCTCATAATTCGATAAATCTCAGAAAGAAAGCTCTAATTCTTTTGGTCTGTTGCAACACTCATTGCAATGGCAGTTTTCTCTACCTCGATTTTTACATCGTTTGCAACTTCTATCAAGACGGTTGTTTCTCTCACATCGGCAATCTTGCCATGCACTCCGCCAATTGTTACAATTCTCTGACCCTTTGCAAGAGCCTCTCTGAATTTCTTTTCTTCCTTTTGTCTCTTTTGCTGAGGGCGTATCATGAAAAAGTAGAATATCACGATGATTGCCACCAACATGATGATAGAACTCATTGCTCCACCACCACCTGCTTGTAAAAGCACATTCAATACGTTCATTGCTAAAATTTTATTATTTGTTTGTTAATTTAGTTCTTCAATATACGTCTGCCACAATGCGGAGCTGCGTTTGTGCAGGCTTGGTATTTGCGTTCACTGTTACTTGTTTGGTAATTCTCATACCGTTTGCTCCGTCCGAATCGTAGGTTACCGAAATCATTCCGCTCTCTCCGGGAGCTATCTCGCCATGAGGATAATCGGCAACGGTACATCCGCATGAGGTATTGACCTCATAAATCACCAAAGGACTGTTTCCCGTATTTGTAAACTTAAAACTGCCGCTCACCCTCTCTCCTGCCTCAACTCGTTTGAAGTCTATCACGTCTCTTTCGAACTTTATGCTCGTCATCTTGTCGATAACGGAAACGTCGATGTCGTTTTCGCTTTTTTTGTTGCCGCATGAAGAAAATAAAATGCCGAAACAAACGACCAAAACGCCGATTGAGAAAAACGAAACGCCGAAAGAATTTACGCAATTCAAGAGTTTTTTCATTGTTTGCAACTTATTCGTTATCAACATCTTCTTTCATTATCCTGCCCTCAGCTCTCAGGTCGATGAGAAACCTGTCCAACAATCCGTTTACAAACAATTTGCTTCTGTCTGTTGAAAACTCTTTGGCAAGTTCAATATATTCGTTCATCGTTACCCTTACCGGAATGGTAGGACAATACAATAACTCGGTAATACCCATCTTTATTATAATCCTGTCCAAGAATGCGAGTCTTTCCATGTCCCAATTTTCGACGTGTTTGCGGAATAATTCATCGTATTCGTCATAGTGGGCAAGCGTCTTGGAGAGTAAATCAACTGCAAAGGCTTTTCGGTCGTCCGTCTGCTCTTCAAACATTTGGAAAAGGGGCTTATGAGGCAGTGCATCTTCCTCATACTCTTTCAAATAGTTGAGATAGGTAAGTCCGACAAAGAGAAAATCACTCTCCCAATAGAGTTGCTTCTCGAAAAGGAAATCCAAGAAAGACTCATTCTTCAAAAGGTAATTCTTCATCATCAGAACAACTACCTTCTTGTGGTCTTCAAAGGTGCAGTTTTCAAGAGCCATATACTTCTTATAAGAATCCGAATCCTTAAAGCGGTTGAAGATGTTCTTCAACATATCTTTTTGGTCTGCCCAATTGATTTTTAGTTTTTCCACAGCCTTGTTCAGCTCGATGTTCTCTTGCAATCGGGCAAACAAAGGGTTGTTTACAAATCTCATGTTGGGGTTTAACTCTTCTTCGGTGGGGAAAAATTTTGTCTTTGCTTCCTCAATTTGATTTTCTGCGATGTCTCTGATTTCCAAAGTAGCAGAATAGACATACACTTGCAGTTTGTAAGTTTGCTCAATGCCTTCAAGCAAATCTTGTTCAGCCAATGCGACATCTTTGTTTCCCGACATCATGCAGGAATAAAGCTGTTGCAAAACCTTGGCACGTAAGAAATGGCGACTTAACATTTAATTTTAAACGTTTTCTTGTTGTTGTTTTTGCGTTGCAAAGGTAGGAAAAAAAATCTGTTCGGCAATATGCCGTGGCGAAAAAAGGCTTTTTTATTGCAAAAGCCAAAGGCAGAGCAGAGAAACTCCGAAGCTCAAAATCGTAACCACAATTCCGCTTTTGAAAAACTCCCAAAAGCCTATCTTTACACCGAAACGCTCGGAAGATTCTATGACAATGATGTTTGCCATTGCCCCTATTATCGTGGCATTTCCTGCAAGGGTCGAAGCACTTGCAAGAGCAAGCCAGAGAGTTTGGTCGGCTGCACTCTGCATTATTGGTAACATCAAAACAGTATAGGGAACGTTGCTCAAAATCTGGCTCATCACCAAGCTGATACCATGAATGGACAACAATCCGGAGAAGTCTTTGTCAATTGGAACGGAGAACAGCTTGTCCAAAACACCTGTTTGCTGCACTGCTCCCACAACAATGAAGAGCGAAGCGAAGAACAGCAACAATACCCAATCGACTTCTTTGAGCAATTCGGTGGGTTTGTGCTTTGAAAAGAGGATTATCAGAGCTGCGGCAGCCAATGCAATGACGCAAATCGGGAGTTGCAACATCTTTCCGAAGAAAAATCCTGCAACAAGCAAAAGAAAAATAATTGCAGAGGCAGAAACACCATGCTTTTTCGGTTCGGTGTCGTCTCTATATCTCAAAGGCGTTTTGTCAGAGAACTCTTTGCGATACACAAGCCTTATTACAACGACTGTGATTGCCATCGAAACAAGCGAAACAGGGAGCAGACGCAACATAAAATCTGAATATGATATTCCGCTATTCAGACCTATGAGCATATTTTGAGGATTGCCTGTAATTGTCATGACGCTTCCGACGTTTGAAGAGAGTATTTCGGCAATCAGATAAGGGAGCGGATTGAGCGAAGCACGCCTGCAAATCGATATAATGACGGGTGTGAAAATCAAAACGACTGCATCGTTTACCAAAAAGGCAGACCCTATGCCCGAAATCAAGACTATGCTCACAAGGAGCTTGGTTCGCGAGGCTGCAAAGGCGAGTGTCTTTTGTGCAACAAGGTTAAACAATCCGTCTGCTTTGAGTGCCGAGATTACAATCATCATTCCCAAGAGCAAAAAGATAGTATTGAAATCTATGAAGCCGACTGCCTGCGAAAAATCGACAATTCCAAGGCACATCATGGCAACTGCACCAATAAAAGCTGCCGAAGGTCGGTCTATATTGACCTTTGGCAGCCTTGTAAAGATAATTCCTATATATGTGATGACGAACACCACAAGTGCAATAGTCTCTGCGGTCATCTGTTATGGGTATTTGCCCGAGTGTTTTTTACTTTTTGTTTTTTCCGAGCAAGTCAAACATATTTCTTTTGTAGTCTTCAACCCCCGGTTGGTCGAAAGGATTGACCCCGAGCAGGTATGCACTCAATGCACAGGCAAATTCAAAGAAGTAAATCAGACCTCCGATTGAGCAAGCGTCCAAGCGTGGAATTGTAATCCCGATTTGTGGCACTCCTCCCTCCTTGTGAGCCTTGCTTGTTGCCGTTTGTGCAATGTGGTTTATGCTTTCAAGAGAATATTTCGTCAGATAGTTCAAACCATCGAGGTCGTTTGCATCTGTCGGAATGCTGATTTGGCTTCGGCTTTCGGCAACTTTGAGAACGGTTTCAAACAATATGCGTTCTCCCTGCTGCACATACTGACCCAAAGAGTGCAAGTCGGTAGTGTTGTTCAGCCCCACAGGGAAAAGGCCCTTGCTCTGCTTACCCTCACTCTCGCCAAAAAGTTGCTGCCACCAAGCAATGAAATATTCCAAGCAAGGTTCGTATGCCACAATTGCCTCAATCTTTTTTCCTTGCGAGTAAAGACTGTTCCTTATTGCCGCATAGCGATATGCAGGGTTGTTTTCGCTTTGGTCGTTTATCAATCTGTCTCTCATCTGTCTTGCTCCCGAAAGCATCTCTTCAATATTCACTCCCGCAACTGCCGCAGGCAACAATCCCACAGGAGTAAGCACCGAGAACCTTCCGCCCACATCGTCTCTTATCTCAAAGGTTTGGTATCCGTTTTCTTGGCTTTCTTGTCTCAAAGCTCCCTTTTGTCGGTCGGTTATGGCTATTATTCTGTCTTTTGCTTCAAGTTTGCCATATTTTTTCTCCAATTCGGCTCTCAAAAGACGGAAAGCTATTGCCGGTTCGGTCGTTGTGCCGCTCTTTGAGATGACACAAAGACAATACTCCTTGTGTTTGAGATATTCAATCAAGTCTGCAACGTAGTCTTGCGAAAGATTGCAGCCTGCATAGACCACTTCACATTTGTGATGTGGGTGTTTGGCAAAATCGAAGTAAGGTTTGAGAGCCGAAATCACCGCCTTTGCTCCCAAATATGAGCCTCCGATACCGATAACCACCAACACATCAGCCTTTTTCCTCACAAGGGCTGCTGCTTTCTTTATTTTGTCTATCTCTTCTTCCGAAACGCTGCAAGGCAAGTCCCTCCAACCGAGAAAATCGCTGCCCTTGCCCGTTGCATTGCAAAGATAATCGAAGACTTCTTGTCGTTTGTCGTTGTCAAAACACAGAGGTGCTTCACTCCTTCCAAATTCAGAAAAATCAAATTCCAATTCCATATCAGTTTCTTTTTTGTGTTGTGTCTGCAAAAGTACGAAATTTCAACATACATTCGCCGAATAAGGATAAACAAACGCAGAAAAAACTTACAAAGTATAGCTGATTGTGAGTATCACATCGGTAGTAGTAAACTTTATATCGTCGTGATACTTATAGTAGGTAGAGCGTAAAAAGTGGCGATTTCTCAAAACGATGTTCCATTTCTTGCCCGAATGGTAAGTGATGTAGGGAGAAATGACGGTAAGATGAGAATGTCCTGCATCGCCCTGAGAATTTACTATATTGTTTTGAGCTGTGTTGTGCCATGTATAGAGATAATAGTGTTCTGCACTCACGTCATAGCTCCAACGTTTGTTATATGTAGCCCCTGCATACAGCTTTATGCTGAAACCGCTTCCCAAATTGTAATCTCTGTTGTCAAAAGAATAAAAATCGGTCGTGTTTCCGCCAAGGGCAATGCCGTTCAAATAGGTTGTAGAACGGAACTCTAAAGGTTTGTTTCTGCAAGTACCGTGTCTGACAAATAGTCCTCCTATGCCGAAAGCTGCTGCTTCCGATATTTTGTAGGGAGAAAATTTCTCGCCGTTTTGCTTTCCGATTTGCGAATCGTAGAAATCGAAATGTTGAAACACTCCCACAGTTATCGAATACTTGTCGCTGTTGTCCAAGTTCTTGCCCCACAAAATTCCGGTGGCGTTTACTTGCGAGAAAAGCGGCTGTTTGGAAAATAAATCCATGCCCACATTGAGCGTAAACCACTCGTAGGGTTTGTAATAGCTGCCACGAGAGTCTTGCAACGGCTCTCCGTAAATCATATTCATGCCCAAATGGACGCTCGTTTCTCCCGATTTTATTCTGTCGTACTCAGAGAGAAAACGCCCTCCTGCAAAGAAGTTGAGATAAAGAGGAACGTCGGGAAGCTCTCTTCCTTTGGTTCTCTCAATTTTCCAACTTTGGGCGTTCAACAGACGATTGACACCCCTGATTGGCGAAATGCAGGCAGCAAAAAACTCTCTGAAAAAGCGTTCTGCTCCCCAAGAAGTGTTGTCAATCAACAAATCGGACAATCGGAAGGTTATTTCGCCCAAGCAAATTCCCCCTATGGTGGTTGTAAACAAGTCATTGATTGAGGGAAGCTCATTTTCACCAAAATATTCCCACATAAGACTGCCGCAAAAAGAAAAAGGGGTACTCTGCCAAAAGCTGAGACCGTTTGAACGTGCCGCATTGAAGTAAAGACCTCCGTGATACGGGTGGGCAAACAAGTTGGTGGAAAATTTATCTCCGTCCCATACAGGCTTTGAAGTAAGGTTTGTTTTTATAGACTGCCATGACAGCTGAGCATAATCGGCATTGAGAATAAATTTGTTGAAACTCATCACAAAAGCATTTGTAGCCAACACCTCGGCTGCCGCAGTTATGGGTCGCTTTTGGGCGACAAACAAACTATCGCTATAATACATTCTTCCGGTTCCTTGTGGAAACAATACGTGTTGAGCTTCAGTGGGCATAAAAGAGACTACTGCCAAAAGAGTCAAAAGATATAGTTTCTTCATATAATACAGTAAACTTTTTCAAGTCCGTTCTGTCCAAACGTCAAAGCCATTCATTTTGTTTTGTGGAAAGAGTAAAAAAATAAAACGGCGTTTCGACCAAGGTAAAACGCCGCTTTGTCAAAATAAATCGCCGTTTTATTTCAGCAAAACGGCGATTTATTTTGACAAATTCAAGTATCTGTGTTTCAGAACTTTCTAAACTTGTTTTCCATTGAGGAATGTGCGTTCGACTTTGTTCGTTCCATAGTAGTAAGGTATGTATTCTATGGTCGGAATGTCCTTTGTGATGTAGAAGTTTGCCTTTTTGCCTTTTGCAATAGAGCCGTGAGTGTGGCTGATGCCCATTGCGTATGCCGAATTGATTGTTGTGGCATTGATGGCTTCCTGTGGCGTAAGACGGTAATTGACACAGGCGAAAGTCAAAACCATTTGCATATTGCCGCTTGGGGAACTTCCCGGATTGAAGTCCGATGCCATTGCAACAGGCAGCCCTGCTTCTATCATCTTTCTTGCAGGCGAATATGGCATATTTAGGAAGAATGCAGCTCCGGGCAGTATGGTCGGCATGGTTTTGGAAGTTTTCAGTGTTGCAATCTCTTTTTCGCCAACGCACTCCAAGTGATCGACCGACAAAGCTCCATATTTCACTCCCACTTCTATGCCTCCAGAATAGTCAAGCTCGTTTGCGTGAATTTTTGGGACAAGTCCGTGTTTTGTTCCTGCCTCCAACATTCTTGCGGTCTCCTCTACGGTGAAAAATCCGGTGTCGCAAAATACGTCGATGAACTCTGCCAAGTTTTCTTTGGCAACTTGCGGTATCATCTCTTCGATTACCAAGTTTACAAAGTCGCCTTGTCGTCCTCTGTACTCCAATGGTACTCCGTGAGCGCCGAGAAAGTTGGCTTTTATCGTAAGTGGCGATGCTTCTTTGAGCCTTCGTATCACTCGAAGCATCTTCAATTCGGCTTCGGTGGTCAATCCGTATCCCGATTTAATCTCCACAGCTCCCGTTCCGTACGAAATAATCTCTTCCAAACGCTGCATTGCGTCTTCAAACAGCTCATCTTCGCTCGCTTCTTGCAGTCTCTTTGCCGAATTTAGGATACCTCCGCCTCGTTTTGCGATTTCTTCGTAGCTCAATCCCCTGATTTTGTCTATGTATTCAATCTCTCGCGAGCCTGCATAGACCAAATGGGTGTGCGAATCGCAGAAGGACGGCAACACAAAGCGTTGCTTGGCATCTATTGTCATGTCTGCATTTTCGCAAAGGGTGTCCATTGTGCCGAAATCGGCAATCTTATCATCTTCAATCAAAAGATAGGCGTTTTCTATCGTCTTTAATTCTGCCATATCTTTGCCGCATACGGCTTCTCTTGCCGTATCTTCAACTTGAACAAGGCTTTTTATGTTCGTAATCAGTGTTCTTTTCATGTTATTTGCAGGTTTTGTGTTTATTATTTCATTCTTATGGATAAGGTCATTCCAAGGTTTGGATAAGCAAATTGAGGCGAAGGCAGTGCAAAAGGGGTGATATGTGCCGACAAATCGTCGTTTATGTTAAAGTCAAAGAGGTGTCCGAACACCATTGCATCGACTACGTTGAGCAGATAGACCGCTCCTGTGAGTATAATCCCGAGTTGAAAATTTTTGTTGTAGGCTTGGTGAAGGGCAAGTATGCTTTCGTCGCTGTAAGAAGAGTAGTCGGTTAAAAGAGACGAAGTGTTGCCGTTTATTCTGTTGAGATATTCGTTTTTGAACTTGATGCTGTTTTGGTAATTGCTCACTGCAACGTATGCGGTTGCCGCTCCGAGAGCATAAATCACCGGAACTTTCCAGCCCTGTCGGTTATATACCTGACCGGCTCCGGGTAAAAAAGTAGAAAGAAGGGTTGCCTTTGAGGGGGAATGAGGCTTTTTCGCAACATTGTCCTGTTGCGAGAAAACAGATGAAGATGTCAGTAAAATGCCAAGCAGAAAAATTGCCAAGCCTCGTGCATTCATTCTCCTAAATTATCTTGAAAGCAATTCAGCTATGCGTTCAAACTCTTTGTCGTTCTTGAATTCTATTGTCAGTTTGCCTTTTCCTCTTTGCGAACGGGTGATTTCGACTTTTGTTTCTAACTTTGAGGCTATCAAGTCTCTTTGTTGAGAGTGAAATTCGGGAAGAGATTTCTTCTTTGTCTCTTTTGGCTGCTTTTGTTGGCGGTTTTGCTTCATCAAGTCTTCGACCTGACGAACCGAAAGAGCTTTGTCGATGATGCGTTTCATCATTTCGATACACTCGGTGTCGCTTTCCATATTGACCAAACAGCGTGCGTGTCCCATCGTTATCTCGTTATTTCTCAACGCAAGCTGCACTTCTGCCGGCAGTTTCAAAAGTCGCAAATAATTTGTGATGACCGAGCGACTCTTTCCTATCCTTTCGCTCATCTGTTCCTGCGTAAGGTTGCACTCTTCTATCAATCCCTTAAGCGATAAGGCTATTTCGATGGCATTGAGGTCCTCTCTCTGAATATTCTCCACAAGAGCCATTTCCATGACTTCCTTTTTGGTTGCCACCTTTATGTATGCCGGTAGTTCTTTAAGCCCTACGCTTTTTGCAGCTCGGTATCTTCTTTCGCCTGCAATGAGGACATACTTTCCGTTTTCTTTGATTACCGTGAGCGGAACGATAACTCCGTTTTCTTTTATCGACTGAGCGAGTTCTTCGAGCTTCTCGTTGTCAAACTCTTTTCGCGGTTGGTCGGGATTTGGCACTATTTTGTCTGTCGGAATGTAGCTAAGCTCTGCCGTAAGTACGCTTACACCTGCATCATTCATGCTTACATCGGTGTTACCAAGCAATGCACTCAATCCTTTTCCCAATGCCGATGGTTTCTTTGCTGCCATAATCAATCCTCTTTCTCTTTTTGTGTGTTCTTCTCTATTATTTCGGTTGCCAAATTCATGTAATTGACAGCACCGGTGCTGCTCGCATCGTACATAATCGCACTCATGCCATGGCTCGGAGCTTCTGCGAGTTTGACATTATTGTATATTATGGTGTTGAAAACAACTTGTCGGAAATGGTGTCGCACATCTTCTGCCACTTGCTTGTTGAGTCGCAAACGCGTATCGAACATTGTGAGCAGTATTCCTTCGATTTCCAAAGATGTATTGAGCCTCGACTGTACTATTCTGATAGTATTGAGCAATTTTCCCAAGCCTTCCAAAGCAAAGTATTGACATTGGACGGGTATAATGACGCTGTCGGCTGCCGTAAAGGCGTTTATCGTTACCAATCCCAAAGAAGGAGAACAATCTATTATAATATAGTCGTAGTCATCTTTGAGAGGTGTTATCACATCTCGCAACTTCTCTTCTCTGCTTTCAAGTTTTGGCAACTCGACCTCTGCTCCCACAAGGTCTATGCTTGCAGGCAGCAAATCCAAATTTGGTGTGTCGGTAGAGACTATTGCACTTTTTGCATCGATTTGTCCTACCAAACATTCATATATTCCATTTTCGACACTCTGAGGCTCGATGCCCACTCCAGAAGAGGCGTTTGCCTGCGGGTCTGCGTCGATTAACAATGTCTTTTTCTCCATTACCGCAAGTGCGGCACTGAGATTGATTGCCGTGGTGGTCTTTCCCACCCCTCCTTTTTGATTTGCTATAGCTATAACCTTACCCATCTCCAATTACCTTTTGCCAAAAAAAGCTGCTCCCTTGAAGCAGCTGTTGCCATACTAAACAAAAATGAATGCCGACTGCTAATCGAATTTGATGTTTTCAAATTCCTTTTCAAAATCATCATCACTTCTGACTTCGTCTTCTTCAAAGACCGGCATCTGTCCTGTTTCCACAAAGCGGATAACTCCTTCCAGCGCATTCTGAAACTTAGAATAATCTTCCTTATAAAGAAATATCTTGTGTTTCTCGTAACTGAATGTACCGTCTTCGTTATCGAACTTACGCTTGCTTTCTGTTATTGTGATGTAACGTTCTCCCTGTTTAGTCTCTTTAACATCAAAAAAATACGTTCTTTTTCCTGCTTTGACAGCTTTTGAAAAAACTTCTTCTTTCTCTCTTTCTTCCATCTTGATTTGGTGTTTTAGCGTTTATGCGTTGCAAAAATACGATTTTATTTCCTAATGCCGTATCTTCATGATGAGCAAAAACGATAATTTTTTACTAATTCTTTGAGGAATAATCTCTTAAACCGAAAATAGAACTTCCAATCCTCACCATTGTGCTGCCTTGTTCGATTGCCAAAGCATAGTCGTGGGACATTCCCATCGAAAGTTCGCAAAACCAATCTTTGTCTGCAAAAAATCTTTCCTTGACACTGTCGAACACTTCTTTGAGGTGGTGAAATTCTTCGCGAGTTTTGTCTTCTCTGTCGGTTATTGAGCCAATTCCCATAAGACCGCACAATCTCACATTGGCAAGAGCGGCAAGCTCTTTGCACTCAAGAAGTTCTGCCAACTCCTCTTCGCTCATTCCAAACTTGGTTTCCTCGTGAGCAATGTCGATTTGCAAAAGACAATCGACTACTCTGCCGCACTTTATGGCTTCTTTGTTGATTTCTTTCAGCACTTTGAGACTATCAACCGAGTGAATCATGCTCACAAACGGCACAATATATTTGACTTTGTTCGTTTGCAAATGACCAATGAAGTGCCAATGAATATCTTTTGGCAATACTTCATGTTTGTCTCTCATTTCCAAGGCTTTGTTTTCCCCAAAGAGACGTTGTCCTGCATCGTATGCTTGTTGCAAATCCTCAACCGGCTTGGTTTTTGATACCGCAATGAGCTTCACACCCGAAGGAAGCGAAGACTGATAATGCTTAATGTTTTCTGCTATCGACATATCGCCTGTTTTATTCGTCTGAATTAACAACTGCAAAGTTACAACAATATTATAGAACTGCCAATCTTTCTCTCTGTCTTTTGCCTTCAAAAGGACAAATCGAAGCCTTGGAACAACAGACGCCCAAAAAGACAAATCAAGACTTGAATAGCTTGAATTATCTTTCGTTAAAATCCAATTAAATCAGCAAATTGACAAAGATTGTTTGAAGTAATTATTTAATCTTTTGAGCAAGCAATTCTTTTGCATTGGCAAGAGAGGCTTCTGTCGGATTTCCGCACGAAAGCAATGTGGCAATTTCCCACACTCTCTGCTCGAAAGAGAGCAACTCAACCTTTGTTTCGGTTTGATTATCTGCCTCATTTTTGCTCACTTTGAACTGAAAATCTGCCTTGGCTGCCGTTTGCGGCAGGTGTGTAATGGCAATTACTTGTGTGTTTTTGCTTATTCGGTGCATTATGTCGGCAACCTTTGAGGCTGTCTCGCCCGATATGCCGCTGTCAATCTCGTCAAAAACGATTGCAGGCAGGTTTCGCCTCTCGCTAAGCAAGGTTTTTATTGCTAACATCAGACGCGAGAGTTCTCCTCCCGAGGCTGTCTTTTCTACCTGCTTCAATCGTTCTTCTCCTCCCTTGTTTGCATTAAACAAATACTCTATCTTACAAGCTGCATTTTGGTCTAAATCTGCACTTTGACTGATATTTATTTTCAAGACGGCAGATTGCATTCCCACATGCTCCAAAATCTGTTTTACTCCCTGCTCCACAAGTTTTGCAGCCTGCGTTCTTTGTGCGAAAATTTCGTTTGCCAAATCCCACAATTCCTTCTGCTCGAATGCAATCTGCTTTTCGAGTTCTGCTTTTCTCTCTGTGAGTTGTTCGGTGTTTGAAAGGCTTTGAGAAAACTTCTCTTGCAACTGCAAAAGTTCCTCGACACTTGACACAGAGTGCTTTCGCTCCAAATCGTATATCAATTCGAGCCTTTCTCTCAAAGTTTGCAGACTTTCAGCATCAAAGTTTATACTCTCGGCAAAGCCTTGCAAATCGGCAAAGATGTCCTTCAGTTCGATAAGAGAAGACTCTGTTCTCTCGGCAAGCTCTTTCATTTTTTCACTTGTTCGAGAAGACTTGTCGATAAGGTTTTTCACTTGAAGTAAGTTTGGAAGTATTGCAGGATAATCCTCTCTCTCAAAGAGCGATAAGCATTCTGATATATTCTCTCTTACTTCTTCTGCACTCTCCATTAGTTCCAAGCGTTGCTCTCCTTCGGTTTGCTCTCCTACTTGCAGCTTTGCTTTTGCCAACTCTTCGTAAACGTATGTTGTATAGGCATTGTCTTTCTGCAATTCTTCCAAAGATTTCTCCACCTGCGAGAGCTGTGAAAGGTCTTCTTTGTACCTGTGAAATAAAACGCCGTATTGCTGCAATAAAACGGCGTTTTGTCCGACTGAAACGCCGTTTTGTTTTGCCAAATCGCCGTTTTGCAAAAAGGCATCGACAACAGAGAATTGGAAGTCCTTGTTTCCAATGTCGAGAACGGAGTGTTGGCTGTGAATATCAATAAGATAATCTGCCACTTCTTTCATCTGCGAGAGTTGAACGGGAGTATCGTTTACGAATGCACGCGATTTTCCGCTCGGGAGTATCTCTCGGCGAAACACTGTCTCGTTTTCAAAATCCAAGTCGTTATCTTCAAATAATTTACGCTTGTCTTCTTGAAGCCAAAAGACAAGTTCGCAAACGCATTTCTTATCCTTGTCGAACAATACGTCCTTATCCGCCCTCTGACCGAGACAAAGACCGAGTGCCTGCAAAATCATGCTTTTTCCTGCACCCGTCTGACCACATATAACGGTAAATCCGTTCTCAAACTCCAAAAACTCAGAACGTATAAGGGCGTAATTCTCTATTTTCAAACTCTTCAACATCTTGATTATCTTCTTTTTGTTGTTGCAAAAAGTCGTATGTATTATATATTGTGGGCTTGTGAGTTGTGTTTACTTTATTTTGCACGAAATAAGGCAAGCATCATCGGAACAAATCTCATACTTATCTCCTGCCTTTGCCTCAAATGCTTTGTCGCAAAGGGGAACAAAGAGCATATCTCCCACTTTTAGGCTCATTGTTTCGCTTACTCTCTGCATCTCTTTGGCAATTTTGCTTTCCAACTCTGCCAAAGAGAGTTGCAAGATCTGACTTCCACCTTTTCTTAAAGTAAATGAGAGGGATTTTATCTCACAAAAATTCATCTTTTCGCCGATTGCAAACGAGTAATCGAAAGCATTTTGCAGTGCATCGCCACCTTGTTCTTTTTTTCTGAAATCTAAGGCAAAACATACCTGCTCATAGTACTTTGAGGACAGCTTTGCAGGCACGCTTTTGCAAATCTGCTTAATCCTCACGGCAACTCCCGCGAAGAAAACAACGCCCTCTGCTTCACAATCTTCGGGAAGATAAAACGCCTCGCCGTCCGAAAGCAGCGAATTGTCGCTTTTGAGAACGACTTCTTGCTCCGAAACACACAAAACCTTCATTCCGGATTACTTTTTACCCAACTTGCGAAGTCGAATTTCCTGAACAAGACGCTTGGTACTCAAAGGAAATTCGCTTTTCATTATCCAATCGAAGTAAGCCGGCTCTTGGTCAAACACAATCTCGGCAACCTTGCCCTTATGCTTGCCAAAATTGAAACATTCTCTGCCTTGGGCATCGTAAACAAAGTGTCCGACCAAGTCAGCCCAACGTTTGTTGCTCGTAAAGTCCGAAAGAGCAGCCACATTGTTCACAACAGGTTCGGTAATCTTGCCATTGGAATCCTTAAACTTCACTCCGTTGTACTTATCAAGCTGAGCCTTCAAAACTTCAAGCGTTGCCCTTGTGTCAGCTCCCGCAGTGTGAGCATCTTCGAGGTTTTTGTTCAAGTAAAACTTCACTGCACCCGAAAGAGTTCTCGGTTCCATTTTGTGAAATATGTTCTGCACATCAACAAATCGACGATTTGAAAGCGGGAAATCTACTCCTGCTCTCAAAAACTCCTCAACAAGCAAAGGCAAATCAAATTTGTTTGAATTGTATCCGCACAAATCTGCATTACCAACAAAGTCTGCTATTCTCCTTGCCGCATCCTTAAAAGTGGGAGCATCTTTCACGTCCTCATCACTTATTCCGTGAATAGCGGTTGTTTCAGGCGGAATAGGGACTGTGGGATTGAGCCTCATGCAAAGCTCCTCTTCGCTTCCGTCTGTATTGACTTTTATCATGCAAAGCTCGACAATGTGAGCCTGACCGACGACAAGACCCGTCGTTTCCAAATCAAAAACCACCAAAGGTTTGCTTAAATTTAGTTCCATGAGCTTTCAAAGACTTATTTTATCACTTCTACCAATTCCAATTCAAAAACAAGAGTTGAGAAAGGTGCAATCTCTCCCCTCTGACGAGCGCCGTAAGCAAGCGAAGAAGGGATTACAACTATTCCTTTCTCGCCTTGGCTCATCATCTTGACCGCACGCTCAAATCCTTCTA
>JAEDJL010000042.1 GCA_016296345.1 Bacteroidales bacterium
TTTAAAAGTTCTTTTTTTCTTGTTTTTGGAGTACTCGAAAGGGTACTCCTTTTTTGTACAAACAGCCTGCAAATCCTCACCCGCCAATCGCTCTTTCCTAATACAAATAACAGCTTTCAACGCTCTGATTATGAGTATTATATCTTGTCAAAATAAAACGCCGTTTTGGCGGAGCGAAACGCCGATTTATTTTTGTGAAAGGGCGTTTGAAAAATCCAAAACAGCCTTTTATTAAATCTTGTTGCAAAAAAGTTGTACCGAGAACGTGAAATAAAGGTATAGTAGGAAATTACTATGAATGAAAACTTCGGAAAAGGTTCTGTGTTTTCGAGATGAAAGCTTTTTGACAGACTGACGTATATTTCGGGTTTTCTACCTTTTCGGGCTGAAAGTCCAAAAGCACTCAGCTCGGGGCAGAGCGTAAGCGACGCCCCGAGTTAATGATATAGTAGAACAGTCGCCCTGAATGGGCAAAAGCGTTAGTTTTTTGTAATCAAGTTACGCTTTTGCCCCTTCAGGGCGTAAGCTCTTTTGTGGTGCTTACCCCCTATGTGTCGCTTCGCTTTACATAGGGCTGTGTGCAGGCTGCCCTTTCGGGGCGTAATGGGTGTTGTTGTGTTTCTCAATACAGCAAAGTTTGTCAGATGGTTTGCTTTGTTGTGCTTTGTTTTCCAACATTATTTTGCCAAGAGGGCAAAATAAAAGCGAGGTCTGCTCCTTTGGGGCAAGACCTCGTTTGATTTTATTGTGCTTTGTTCTTTGCTTGGTTGTTGTTATTTCTTGGGACGGAGAATTTCGTCAATCATTCCGTACTCCAAGGCTTCTTGTGCGGTGAGCCAATGGTCGCGGTCGCCGTCTTTTTCAATCTTTTCTATCGGCTGTCCGCTGTGTTTGGAGATTATGGAGTAGAGTTCTTGTTTGGTTTTGAGGATTTCTCTTGCGGCAATCTCTATGTCGGAGGCTTGTCCTTCTGCTCCGCCAAGCGGTTGGTGTATCATGACTTTGGAGTGTTCCAATGCCGAACGTTTCTTCTTTGCTCCTGCACACAAAAGCACCGAACCCATCGAGGCTGCCAAGCCTGTGCAAATCGTTCCTACGTCGGGACGAATGTACTGCATGGTGTCATATATTCCCAAGCCGGCATTGACGTATCCTCCCGGGGTGTTGAGGTAAATCAAGATGTCTCTTTCCGAATCTACACTTTCGAGAAAGAGAAGCTGTGCTTGAATGATGTTTGCCACATCGTCGTCTATTGCTGTGCCGAGGAAGATTATTCTCTCCATCATCAAACGTGAGAAGACGTCCATTTGTGCTACGTTTAGCGACCGCTCTTCTATGATTGTGGGATTGATGTATGCAGCTTTTGGCGAGACATAACGGCTGTACTTGTCGAAGGTTGTGCTGCTTATTCCTCTGTGCTTTACGGCATAGAGCTTGAATTCTTTGTCTATGTTCTTCATCTGTGTTTATTTATTTCTGTCAATTAACTTCTTTGCTACTTCAATCAGTGTGGCTTTGCGTTGTGGTGCAATGTCTATTTGCTCTAACGCTTCAAAAGCTTCGGAATTGTATTTTTCGACTGCTTTTTGTGCTTTTTGTGCCACGGAGAGTTGCTCGTATATCGCTCTGACTTTTTGTATTTTTTCGTCTTTGTCGAGTGTGCTGTCTTCGTAGAGCGAGAGCAGTTCTTGCCGTTGGTCAGGGGTTGCGGTTTCCAAGGCTGTAATGTAGAGGAATGTTTTCTTGCGGTCGATGATGTCTGCTCCGCACACCTTGCCAAAGGTGTCCAAGTCGCTCCAACAGTCGAGCATATCGTCTTTTATCTGAAAGGCTATGCCGATATATTTGCCAAAGGTGTCCAAAAGGTTGAGGGTTTTTGTGTCTGCCTTTGCCGTTATAGCTCCCAAACGCAGTGCGGTGGAGAGCAGTACTCCTGTTTTGAGCTTTATCATTTGCAGGTATTCGTCTGCCGATACTGTCCGGCGGTTTTCAAAGTCCATGTCAAACCCTTGCCCTTCGCATACTTCGATTGCTCCCCGTGTAAGTGTCTCTGCAAGTTGCGGTATCACTTCCTTGTCGCATTGCAACAAGTATTTGAACGCACAAGCAAACATTGCATCGCCCGAGAGTATGGCTTTGTTTTGGCTGAACTTGCGAAAGACGGTTGGTTTGCCTCTTCTGAGAGGTGAACAGTCCATTATGTCGTCGTGCAGCAGGGTGAAGTTGTGCAACATCTCCACTGCAACTGCTGCAGGTTCGGCTTGTGATATGTCGCCTCCGCAAAGCTCGGCTGCAATCAGGCAGAGAAGGGGTCGTATTCGCTTGCCTCCCTGTCTCATTCCGTAGTCTATCGGTTCGTATAGCGAGAGAGGTTCTGACAGATAGTTCTGTGCATCGATTATCTCTATTGCTCGCTGTTGTAATTGTTCCAATGTGTGCATGATTTCTTTGTATTATTGTTGTCGGATTGTCTTTTGGTATTTCAAAGTGTGTCGAGTATGGTTTGGCAGATGAAGTCTCCTGCTTTTCCGTCTCCGAAAAGGGGCGGATAGTCCGAAGGAGGGTTGGCAAGAAAGGCGTCGGCTCTTTGGCAGATGAGGTCTCTGTCGGCATCGCACACAAAGGCGTTGCCTTGTTGTACTATTTCCTGCCACTCTGTTTCGCTTCGGAGAATGACCGAAGGACGTTTCAAGAAGTAGGCTTCCTTTTGTACTCCGCCCGAGTCGGTGAGTATGAGAGAGGAATGCTTCTCCAAGTATATCATATCTAAGAACGATACGGGTTCTATTATCTTTATATTGCTATTGTCTTGCAGTTCGGTCAGCAGCTTTTGAGACAACATTTGCGGCATCATCTTCTTTGTGCGTGGGTGAAGAGGGAGAATGATTTGACAGAAGCGGCTTATTTGCAGTATGGCTTCAAAGATGCTTTGCATTCTTGCCTTGTTGTCGGTGTTGCTGTCTCGATGTATGGTGCAGAGAGCGTAAGGTGGTTTGCAGAAAGTGAACTTGCAGGCGGAGAGTTCTGCCTTTTTCTCAAAGAAAAGGGTGTTGTCGTACATTATGTCGCCGCAGTGGTAGATGTTTGGGCTGTCTGCTGTTGCCTTGGAGCTTAGTTGTTGTGAAAAACCCTCCTTTACAAGGTTGTCGTAGCCTGTTTGTGTTGGTGAAAACAGCAGGGTGGAGACGTGGTCGCAGAGAATGCGGTTAATCTCTTCGGGCATTGATTTGTTGAACGAGCGTAATCCGGCTTCGATGTGAACAATGGGTATGAGCATCTTGCTTGCTGCAATGGCGGCTGCAAGTGTGGAGTTGGTGTCTCCATAAACCACAACTGCATCGGGCTTTTCTGCTTCAAACACTTCTTCCAAACGTTCTGTCATCAGTGCGGTTTGTTTGCCGTGTTTGCCGCTTCCGACTGCAAGGTTGTACCTTGGGCGTGGTATATCGAGTTCTGTGAAAAATACTTCCGACATATTTTGGTCGTAGTGTTGCCCTGTGTGGATTATCACTTCTTCCAACTTGTCCGAAAAGCTGTTTCGGATTGCCCTGCTCAAAGCCGAGGCTTTTATTATCTGTGGTCTTGCTCCTATTATGGTGGTTAGTTTCATAGTTGTGCCAAATGGTCGTAAAATTCTTGTGCTATCTTGTCGCGATTGAAGTTCTCGGCGGCGTATCTCAGTCCGTTCTCGCCAAGGGTCGCCGCCTTGCTGCGGTCGTTGTAGAGTTCCAAAATCTTTTGTGTCAGGTCGTCGGAGTTTTCGGGTTCAAAAGCCAAGCCACACTTGCCTTGATTGACAAAAAGCTCCTTGGCTTCGCCCTCAATGCCCAAGATGACAGGCTTTTTCATTGCAAGGTTTTCAAATATCTTTGAGGGAATTGCTCCTTTGAACAAGTCTAATTTTTTGAGCGGAATGATGCTTGCATCTATGTCGGTAATCACTCCGTGCATCTGCTCTTTTGGTACTGCATCATAAAAATCTACATTGTCAAGCCCCAGAGTGGCTTTCATCTCTTGGAGCTTGGTTTTCTCAGGTCCGTTTCCCATGAGGATAAACTTAATGTCGGGATAGTTTCTGAGCTTGTCTGCCGCCTGCAAGATGACTTCCAAGCCTTGTGCATAGCCTATGATACCACCATAAAACAAGATAAAGTCGCTGTCTTTGTAGTCTTTGGCTTTTCGGAACTGTCCTTTGGCTTCGGTCTTTGAGGCATCGTACAACTTAATATCAACTCCGTTTTTGAGCCAATGGACTTTCTTGTCGGGAAATCGGGCAGATATGTTTGATACTATGCCCTGCGTCTGTCCGCTGATAAGGTTTGCCTTGCGGTAACAGAACTCTTCTAACTTCGTTGCACGGTTTAGAAGAAAACGATTGCTGATTATGCCCAACTTTTCGGCACTTTCGGGCCAGAGATCGGACACATTGAAGACAAATTTCGCTCCCTTGGCTTTGGCAATGGCGTATGCACTTATGCCGAGAAACAAAGGCGGACTTTCAACAAAGAGAATGTCTTGTTTCTTTAGCTTTGTCAGTCCGACAATGAGGGAAGAAAAAACAAAGGAAAAGTAATTGAGCAATCGCTTTATGACCGATTTTGACTTTGAAACGTAAATCCAACTGCGGAAAATCTGCATTTGTTGCATCTGTTCTTTGCAATACCACTTTCCTTTGTATTGTGGGTGGATTTGCATTTGAGGATAGTTGGGCATTGCGGTCAGAACGCTCACCTCTACGCCCCTTTGTTGCAGTCGGAGTGCAAGTTCGTACAATCGGTTTTGAGGCGCTCCGACTTCGGGTGGGAAATATTGTGTCAGAATGAGTAGTCTCATCGTTATTTCTTGCTGTCAATTTTCAAAAACTTCGCAAAGGTAAGGCTTTTTGGCTGATTGGCGAACAAACTTGCCTTATAAAGCAAACTTTTTTGTAATTTTGCCCGAATTATATTGGCAGATTTATGAAAAATATTTTGGTAATATACACCGGAGGAACCATAGGAATGGTCAAAGACAAGCAAACGGGAGCTTTACATCCTTTTGATATGAAAAAGATTTACGAAGCTCTTCCGGTTTTGAGGCAGTTGGACTGCAACATAGACACTTGGCAGTTTGACCCTATTATCGATTCGTCGGACATGAACGCCGGAGTATGGATAAGACTTGTCGACCTTATCGGACAGCAGTACGACAAATATGATGGCTTTGTGGTTCTGCACGGCACAGACACCATGAGCTACACGGCATCGGCTCTCAGCTTTTTGTTGGAAGACCTTTCCAAGCCGGTAATCATCACAGGCAGTCAGCTGCCTTTGGGAATGATAAGAACAGACGGCAGGGAAAACATAATTTCTGCAATAGAGATTGCAGCCAATGAGCAAGTTGCAATCGGCGAGGTGTGCATCTTTTTTGAGAACAAGCTCTTCAGAGGCAACAGAACGACCAAGTTTAATGCCGAACACTTCGAGGCGTTCTATTCGGGCAACTATCCTTCGCTTGCAAAAGTGGGTATCAACATTATATATAAGCAACATCTTTTGCGTCCTTTGAGCAATAAACCGCTCAAAGTGTACAATAAGATGTGCGATAATGTCATTATAGTAAAGGTTCACCCTGCTTTGAGACAGGAATACCTCGAAGCCTTTCTTTCGGTGGAGGGTTTGAGAGGTGTTGTTCTCGAAACGTACGGTAGCGGCAACGCTCCGACTTCGCCATGGTTCATAAACGCCATAAAGAAAGCAATAGACAAGGGGGTGATTGTGCTGAATGTTACTCAGTGTAAGGCAGGCAGTGTGGTAATGGGTCATTATGAGGCATCGATGGAGCTTTTGAACATTGGCGTTGTGTCGGGTGGCGACATTACAACCGAGGCTGCATTGGCTAAGTTGATGTTTGTGTTGGCTAACTACAACTCCAAGGAAGAAAGAATAAAGATGTTGAACTCCGACATGAGGGGAGAAATAACAGGCAAAGAGGTTTTTTAGATGAGTTACGCAGATATATTTTCGCAATTTGAGGCTCTGACTGTCATGGTTGTGGGAGATGTGATGATAGATGCCTATTGGTGGGCAGATGTGAGGCGGATTTCGCCCGAAGCTCCCGTGCCTGTGTGCGAGGTAAAGAAGAAAGAAAACCGCTTGGGCGGTGCTGCAAATGTGGCACTCAACATTGCGGCAATGGGGGCAAAGCCTTTGCTCTGTTCGGTTGTGGGAGATGACAAGGCAGGACGCACAATGCGAGAACTGTTTGTACGACATGGCTTGTCGGCAGAGGGACTTGTCTTCTCCGAGCAAAGACCCACAAGCGTAAAAACCCGCATTATCGGCAACAATACCCAGATGCTCAGAATAGACGAGGAAGACACCGGAGTACTTTCAGAAAACGAACAAGAAATGTTTGTAGAGAGAGTGAAAACTCTTTTTGATAACAACAGGATTGATGCTTTGGTTTTTCAGGATTATGACAAGGGAGTGTTGAGCAGGGAAGTGATAGAGAAAATAACAGCCTTGGCTCACTCAAAGTCGGTGCCTGTGTGTGTCGATCCGAAAAAACGCAACTTTGCTTTCTACAAAGATGCCGACCTTTTTAAGCCCAACTTCAAGGAACTCAAAGAAGGCTTGAAGTCCGACGAGATAAGAGCAGAAGAACAATCCCTTATGGAGGCGGCAAAACTTCTTTATGACCAAATGAATGTTCAAAAGGTTTTTGTAACTCTTAGCGAAAAGGGAGTGTTTCTTGCAGACTTCGGTTCAAAGGACAGAAAGAGTGTTCTCTTACCTGCCTGCGTGAGAAAGATTGCCGATGTGAGCGGAGCAGGAGACACGGTTATCAGTCTTGCAAGCCTTTGCATGGGGCTGCATCTTGCTTTTGAACAAGTGGCTCACATAAGCAACATAGCAGGAGGCTTGGTTTGCGAATATGTAGGGGTAGTTCCTATCGACAAAACAAGATTATTGACAGAATTGGAGAAAGCATGAAGAAGATAAATTGGTTATTGGTTGTGTTGTTGTGCCTTTGCGACTCGGTTAGAGTGTTCTCTCAGTCGTCTCCGCCAAACCTTCCGTATTATGATGACAAGGTTCTGCATTATGGTTTCGTACTCGGCTGCAACCAACTCTCCACACAGATGATTGAAAAGGAGAACCGTCCGTATATGGACACGGTTTTGGGTTTCCATTCGAGCAGAAACCTCGGTCTTGTCATAGGTTTTACGGGCGATTTGCGGTTGTGCCAATATGCAAGGCTGAGATTTCAACCCTCACTCAACTTTGCAGACAGACGATTGAACTATTCGCTTTTCCAAAATGACAAATACACCGAACAAGCCGTCCCTTTTGAAGTTGTTTATTTGGAGTTGCCCTTGGAATTTAAGCTGCAAGCCAAACGATGGAGGAATTTCCGTCCCTATATCATTGCAGGAGGAAAATATAGCTACGACCTTGCGTCGATAAAGCGGAAAAAAGCGTCCGAAAACGAAATATTGATGAAAGTAGATAACTCCGAATGGTTCTATACTCTCGGAGTGGGCTTCGATTTCTACCTAAATTATTTCAAATTCGGCATAGAACTCAAAACCTCATACGGATTGAACGATATTTTGGTGCATGATTACAATTCCATGTACTCAGATGTGTTGGACAAGTTGAAGACACAGGTGTTTTATATCAGTCTTACCTTTGAATAATAGATGGAGAAAACGGTGGAGACAGAGGTCGTTTGCGACCCTCGTTCGGCATACAATCAAGACGAAATCTTTACTAAGGCAGCCTCAAAGTGCGGTTTGCCAAAGGAAGATGTCGCATACTTCAAGATATTGAGGCGAAGCATAGATGCAAGAAAGCAACCTGTCTATCGCATAAGGGTTTTGCTTTCGACCCAAATGCCCGACCAACAAGACAAAAAGCCGCAGTATCAAAATGTTTCAAACAAAGAGAGCGTCATAGTGGTGGGTGCAGGTCCTTGCGGACTGTTTGCGGCATTGAAATTGATAGAATGCGGCATCAAACCGATAATTCTCGAAAGGGGAAAGAGGGTTGAAGACCGCAAGAAGGACATTGCACAAATTGCAAGGAACAAAAGCCTCAATCCCGAGTCCAACTGGTGCTTCGGAGAGGGCGGTGCAGGCACTTTTTCTGACGGAAAGCTATACACTCGTTCAAACAAACGCGGCAACATTCAGGAAATTTTGGAGACCTTTGTGAACTTCGGAGCAGACGAAAACATACTTACAGATGCTCATGCCCACATAGGGACGGACAAACTTTCGAGAATAATCAAGAACATAAGAAATCAAATCACTTCTTGCGGAGGAGAGTACCACTTTGAAACCAAGGTAACAGATTTTCTTTTGAAAGGCGATGAGGTTTATGGCGTTGTAACCCAAAGGGGTGAGAAGTTGGAGGGCAAAGCCGTCATTCTCGCCTCAGGACATTCGGCAACAGACATCTACGAACTCTTTGCAGCCAAAGGTTGGTGCATAGAAGCAAAGCCGTTTGCCATGGGAGTGAGGGTAGAACACTCTCAGGAACTGATAAATCGCTCTCAGTATGGAGGCAGAAACTATTCTGATGCCTTGCCTGCTGCAAGTTACAGCCTTGTTCACAATGTGGGTCAAAGGGGAGTGTTTTCTTTTTGTATGTGTCCGGGAGGTATGGTCATTCCTTCATCGACTTACCATGGCGGATTGGTGGTTAATGGAATGTCCTCTTCGCTTCGCTGCTCGCCTTTTGCCAATTCGGGAATTGTGGTGTCGGTTGCTCAAAGTGATGTGCCCGAATACTCTCGCTATGGGGCTTTGTCGCTTTTGAGATTTCAGCAAGACTGCGAACGCAAAGCCTACATACACAACCAGACTGCTCCTTCACAAAGAATAAGCGACTTTGTTGCAGGACGTTTTTCTTCAACCCTTTGTGCAAGTTCCTATCCCGCAGGGTTGCAAGAGTGCAATATGAAAGACATTCTGCCGAATTTTGTTGCCACAACGCTCAAAGAAGGTTTCAAAGTCTTCGACCGCAAAATCAAGGGCTTCATCGGTCGTGATGCTTTGATGATTGGTTTGGAAAGTCGCACCTCTTCTGCCGTCAGAATACCGAGAGACAAAGACAGCCTGCAACACCTTCAACTCAAAAACCTCTATCCTTGCGGCGAGGGTGCAGGTTATGCAGGCGGAATTACCTCTTCGGCAATCGATGGAGTGAATGCAGCAAAGAAGATTGCAGCCTCAGAAGAACACAACAAGGTGTAAGTTCCAGCCTCTCCAACGATAGTTTGCCGTATTGGAGAAGCGGTTCATGCCCAAGGTGTAGTTGGCTGCAAGCTCAACGTGTTTGTTGAAGTCATATCCGCAACCTATACGAAATCCCAAGTCATAACGATTGGCAGTTTCAAAGGTTGAGTATTCCTTTTCTTCAAGATAGCTTTCTGAATGAGTGTTGAGGTCTTTTGTCTTGCTCTTTCCTCCAAGTCCGTAGGTATAGTAAGGAGTAACAGATAGGAAGAAACCTCTCTGCAATCGGTCATCGCCAAATTTGAGCAGCAGTCCGGCATCAAGTTCTGCCACAAGAGCATTGACATCAAGGCTATAACCGTTGGCAATCTCATAACCGAAGCTCTTGCTTGCAAAACAGAGTGTGGGTTGAAAGTAGAGATTATAGACCAAACGTTTCTCTGCCGCCAAGCCTGCCTTGTATCCGAACTTGGAAACACCGCCGCTTTTGATTGATATGTTGTCCAAGCTGCCGCCAATTTGCAATCCGAACTTCCAAGGCTCTTTGCTGCTTTTTACTTCGGACTTTTGTATTGGTTGAGCGTTCAGTGCGGCAGCTCCGACAAGCAATAATATCACAACTATCGTCTTTTTCATTTTATTTGTTGTTTTGGTTGAGGCTGTGAATGACCTTTAAGAGACTTTCTCCCGAGCCAATCCTGTATCCTTCCGACAGAAAGACAATCTCTCCTTCCTTTGTAACAAAACACAAAAGGGGATAGTTGCTTGTAAAGTCAAATTTTGTTGCTTTGGTGATTGCTTTTTGGAGTTGCTTTTGTTTGTCTTGTGCAAAGATACTTTGCTCTGGAAGGTTGGGATACATACTTTCGGGAGCTTGTTCGGGAGTGTTGGCGAACACAAAAGCAATTCCGCCTCCCCAAGTCTCCATTTCTTCTTTGACCAAAGGCATATCTGCCATAAGATGACGAACAGGTTCGGAATATGGGTCGACGATTGCAAGCACCATACCTTTGTCTTTGGCAATGGATTTGAGACTTGCGGTTGTTTTGTCCAAAAGATGCACTTTCTCTTTCATGTTTATCTTTCCCAAAACTTTCAAATCTGTCTGTATTTCGTCCATTACCACTTCGGCTTTGGTAACTTGGTCGGCTTTGACCTCAAAGTATTCTTCTCTTACATAGATATTTCCGTCCGAGTCTCTGTTGCCGCTCATCAGTCTGTACTTTCCGGCAGGCACTGTGAGGGTTTCGGGAAATTGGGCAAACTTCGGGTCATACTCAAAGTCGAGTGTCTTATACTCATCGTTCTCCAAGCGTTGCAGAGTGAAGTGAATGTAGTATTCGGGTTTGATTTTGTTTTTCTCGGAGTTGGAAACAACAAGCGTTCCTGTTGGTTCGCTGCTCTTGGTTTCAAACTGCGGATAAATCCAATCGCTTTCGGCAGAAGTCTTGTACTGAGCCTTGCCCTCGGCCCACTCATACCTTGAAGCAATACCAAAGCTCCTTGCAATGGCAACAAAAAGAATTTCTCTCGAAAGAGGGTCGCATTGACCAATTCGCAGTATGCCTTCGGGAGATATTTGAACCCCGTAATAGTTTTCTTGTTTGTTCAGCTTGATATTTGCATTTATCCAGTCGGCTATGCTTTGCGGATTGGCAACAAAGTCTTTTGCTCTGTCGGCAAAGTAGTTCTGCAAAAACTCTCGGTAAGGTGTTATTTTTTCAAGCTGAATGCGGGGATTGAGAACATATTCTTTCAAACTCTCGTCTTGTGCAGGGTAGTTTTTGTAGGCTTTCAGGTGGCTGAGAACGGTTGCTGCCTCAATGTCTCGGAGGTCTTTCTCATACAAAAGCGAAAGAATGTCAATCGCATTTTCGTCTCCGCTTGCCAACACCTGCTCAATCTGCTTGTAGTTACCCCACGAATTTTCTATCTGTTTATCAGCCTTTTCCAACTCTTGAAAAGAGAATTTCCAAACGGCGTTTTGTTGCTCCAAATAGGCGTTTCGTTTTGCTGAATCGAAGTTTCGCGGCATGGTCTTCAAATAGGCTTCTCGCAAAGAGTCTTCATAGCTTATTCTCAGAGCATTCTTGGCTGCTTTTTCTTCGCTCACGGCTTTTACCTGCTTGGCAACGGGAGGACAGAGCTTGTAGTGAGTGCAGTGAGGAGCAAACTTTTGTCTTTCTATCGTGAGGGTCATTTTGTCAGTGTCGGACTTTGCCAAGGCAGAAGCAGTCTTGCCGTCTTTCTTTACCCAAATCATCAAGTCGCCGAAGCCTGTTTCCAAAACAGCCTTGCCGTTTTTGTCGGTGTAGAGCTTTGCAAGAGGATAGTATTCTGCATAGTTGTAAAGCCCGAAAGCCACTTGTGCATTCTCGACAGGCTTTCCGTCGGTGTCTTTGACCAAAATTTCGAGGTTTTTGGTCGTTGTATAGTTTGAAAGCAGGTTTATCTTGCTGTAAAGCGGGTGTTCAAAGTTTTTCTTCTCTTTTCCCTCATATTTTCCAAAGACTGTGGTGTGTACCATCATTGCTCTTTTTGCAGGGGCATCAAACCATGCTATGTCAAGTTCGGGTTCGGGTTCGCAAGCTCCGAGATGGTGCCAAGTGCCGTCAATCCACACTTCGACCCAAGCATGATTGTCGTCGGTATGCGCCCAACGCGGAGTGTAGCATTGCCGTGCAGGAAGTCCGACAGCCCTGAGTGCCGTTACGGTAAAGGTACTCTCTTCGCCGCATCTGCCCCATGAAGTTCTGATTGTGGCAAGAGGCGATGAGGTTCTGCCATCGGAGGCTTTGTAATTGACGTGTTCGTGGCACCAGTGGTTTACTTCCAACGCCGCATCGTACATACTCATGTTTTTTATCCTGTCTTTGAGCGTCTCAAAGATGTATGCCCTTGCTGTATCGAGGTTTTCGTTGTTTACTCTGTAAACCAAGACAAAGTGTTTGAACACTTCTTCGGGTATAGTCCTGCCCCAAGAGAATGTTTCTCTCGCTTTGATTGCATAACGTACCTGACTAAGAAAAAAATCTCCCGAATAGTCTGCCAAATCGCTAAGCGGCATATAGTCGTAAAGAAATTGCAGATATTCTTTCTCTTGTTTGTCGGTTGTCTTTTCAAATATTTTGTTGTCCTTTCGGAGGTTTTGTGCAGTTGCAGTGCCAAGGCACAAGGCAAAAACCACACTAAGCCAAAATGTCTTTTTCACTTCTGATGTTGTTTTTGGGTTATTTGCTCAATATTTTCTTGTATTCTTTTGTGTTGTTCAAAATCTCGACTGCTCTGTCAAGCTCTGTGTCGTTTTCCAAGGCAACTTCGGTTCTTCCTTTTTGATAGTAATACCTCGAAACGATTTCGCTCTTCAATAATTCTTTGATTTCGTCTTTGAATTTGTAGATGTCGTTTTGCTTGTCTGCCATGAGCAAGTCTTTTGCTCTCTTTATTTCGTCTATGGTTTGAGAACTTACTTTGTCTTTTTCGGCAGTTGAAAGCAGCTCTTCAACAGCCTTTTCGCTCGCAGTTGTATAGCTGTAATCCTTGTCTTTGATAAAATTGACAAAGTCCTCATATATTTCGTCGGTAAGCACAAAATCTTTTGCAGGAGCAATAGTCGGGTGCTTTTTTACAAACTCTGTTGCATAGTTGAAGCAGATTGATTTGCTGATAAGAGATATTGCTATGTTGGAAGCATAAACAGGCTCGATGTAAACATCGGGTTCTATGCCCGAACCTGCATATACCGTTCTGCCGTTCTTGGTTTTGAATGCTGTTTTCAAAGAATCGGGGATTTTTGTCGCTCTTCCGTTTTCGTCTCTGTTGGCATAGTCAATGGCTTGTATGCATCTGCCGCTCGGAATGTAGTATTTGGATTCGGTAACCTTCATCTGGGTGTTATATATAAGAGGTATGACGGTTTGCACAAGCCCCTTGCCGAATGACCTCTGCCCGACAATGACAGCCCTGTCCAAGTCTTGCAAACTTCCTGCAACAATTTCGGAAGCCGAAGCCGAGTAAGCATCAATCAAAACCACAAGCGGAACATCCGCATCAAAGGCTTTTTGAGTTGTTTTGAAGGTTACGTTCTTTTCTGTGTTCTTTGCTTTCTTGCTTACGACGGTCTGTCCCTTATCGACGAAGATATTTACAATGTTTACAGCCTCGTTGAGCAACCCTCCGCCGTTTCCTCTCAAATCCAATACCAATTTATTTGCTCCTTGTGCCTTTAACTTTTTGTAGGCTTCCAATACATTCTTGCCGGCGTCCTTTGTAAACTCGTCCAACTTGATATAGCCGGTCTGATTGCCGAGCATGGAATAGTAGGATACGTTGGGAAGCTGTATTTCTTGGCGTTTGATTGTTTTTTCAAACTGTTTGCCGTCTCTTTCCATGGTCAGACGAACATCTGTTCCGGCTTGTCCGCGGAGTTTTTCGCTCACTTGGCTTACGGTTTTGCCTTCGCAGCTCTCTCCGTCAATCTTCAAAATCACGTCCGCAGCCTTTAAGCCGGCTTTTTGGGCAGGAAGATTTTCGTAAGGCTCGGAAATCAAAATTTTGTTGCCTTGTGCATGAATTAAAGCACCAATTCCGCCATATTGACCAAGGAGTTGCAACTTTACGTTCTCAATATCGGACTCGGGATAGAAGTTTGTGTAAGGGTCTAACTTCGAGAGCATGGCATCAATGGCGGTCTTGACCAAATCTCCCGAGTTTATCTCATCGACATAATTTGAATGTAGATTTTTGAACACAGAACCGAAAATCTCGATTGCCTTGTTCATTTCAAAGTAGTCCTCTTGCGGAAAATTTTGTGCCTGAGTTCTCAAACTAAAACCAAGCAACAATCCTACAATCAGTGAAATTACCTTTGTTTGTTTCATGTTTTACGGCTTAAAAATACCCTGCAAAGATAGCTAAACGCCCAAGAAAAACACCAAAAACACGAAGATTTTTTCGCAAATGTTTCTTTCTTATGAATTTTCTTGTTATTTTTGCAAGCCGTAATTTGGATAGAAAAACAACATTTTAAGAACAAATAAACAGATACGAAATGGCTATAATTGGAAAAATCAGAAAGAGAGCAGGGATTGCGGTTGCGGTAATTGCGATTGCGATATTAGCGTTCATTTTCAGTGATTTGTGGACACGAAACGGCAACAACAGACCGTCATTCTTGGCAAAGGTAAACGGTACGGATATTTCGTTCCAAGAATATGAACTTGCGGTTGTAAATGTCGAGAATAACTTCAAACAACAGTACAGAACAAACAACCTTTCTCAAGAACAAAGTTTCGCAGCCAAGCAACAAGCATACCAAAGTTTGCTTTCGCAAAAGTTGTTGCGTCAGGAGTGCGACAAGCTCGGCTTGGTGGTTTCGGAAGACGAGTTGAACGATATGTTTTTTGGCGATTTTATACCTTTGATTGTCAAACAAAACTTCTCAGACCCAAAGACAGGACAGTACAATGCTCAGGCAATCAAACAATACATTGCACAATTTGACAAATTGCCCGAAGACCAAAAAGCAAGTTGGACAGAATTTGAGCGTTATGTGAAGGAAAACAGATTGCAAGAGAAGTATAACGCCCTTGTTTCAAGCAGCTTCTATATGCCAAAGGCGATAGCAACTCACATGAGCGAGGTTTACAACAAGGTAACCGACTCTCGCTATGCAGTATTGCCATATCAATCGGTTGCAGACAACACAATAAAGGTTACAGACGAAGATTACAAGAAGTACTACGAAGAACACAAGAACGAATATAAGATTTACGAGGAAATGAGAGACTTGGAATTTGTCAAGTTCTCCGTTTTGCCGTCGGCTTCGGACGTAAAGGCAATCAATGACTCGGTTTCAAAAACCTATGCCGACTTCCAAGCATTGACAAACGAAGAAATACCAAGCTTTGTTTCCGTATCCTCAGACAGAGTGTACGACAGCACATACTATAAAGAAGAAGACTTGAAGGCAGTCTTTGCAGACAGCTTGTTAAAAGGCAAAAAGGCAGGCGACTTCATTGCTCCGTTCCAACAGGGAACAAATTGGATAATGGCAAAGATTACAGACGTTCAATCACGTCCCGATTCGGTTCGCTTCTCTCAAATACTTGTTTTGAACAACAAGGCTTCCAAAGACATCAAACGCACGCCCGAGCAGGCAAAAGCCCTTGTCGATAGTTTGAGCCGCGTCTTCAAGGCAGACAATGCAGCCTTTGAGCAGAACGTTGCCAAGTTTTCGGACGACCCCGAGGCAAAGAACAACTTCGGAGACTCAGAATGGGTGCTTGACGGACAACTTCCGACCGAATTGTTTGCACAAATAAGAGCTACAAACGTCGGAGGAGTGTTTGTATATGACCTTCCAAACGAAGTAGGACACTACTTGATAAAGGTAAAAGGCAAAACAGAACCAAAAACCAAGATGCAGGTTGCGATGATTGTTATGGGCGTAAGAGCAAGCGACAAGACAATCAACGAGATTAAGGACAAGGCAGACATATTCCTCGGTTCGTCAAAGAGCCTTGCCGAAATGAAAGCACAAGCACAAAAACAAAACATCAACATATTGACCTCTACCGTAAGAGAAATGGACTATCAGTTGAACGGAACTCCATATTGCAGAGAGATTGTTCGCTGGGCGTTTAACGAAGACACCAAGGCAGGAGACGTTGCAGCCGAAGTATATCAGCTACAAGATATGTTCGTGGTTGTAGGTTTGAAAGAAATCAAAGAAAAAGGCATCTTGCCTCTCGAACAAGTCAAACCATACATCGAATCTCAAGTAAAGATAGAGAAGAAAGCACAAGTGTTGTTGGAAAAAGCCGACAAGCTATTGGCAACCAACAAGACAATAGACGCCTTTGCCGCAGCAGCCAATGTACAAATCGATTCGGCAAGCGGAATTGACTTTGCAAGTCCTTACTTTGCCGCAGCAGGTCCGGAGATGAGGGTGATAGGAACATTGTCGGCAGCAAAGAAGACAGGAATGCAAAAACCAATCAAAGGATTTAACGGAGTATATGTTGTAAACATCGACAGACAATACACAAGACCCGTAAAAGAAGACGCAAAGTTGATACAACAGCAATACAAAACCAAGGCAATGCAAAAAACACAGATGCTCTTGCAAGTATTGCAGATGAAAGCAGACATAAAGAACAACTTTACAATCTTCTACTAAGAGAAAACGCAAGGTAATTTGAGCCTTAAATAACTTGTGGTGCAAAGAATGACAAACCCATTCTTTGCACCACTTTCTTTTATCATGCCAAAGAAAATTCTTTCTTTTCTTTGGGCAATTAAAACTAATGTCGTAACTTTGCCGATTGATTAAAACGAAGAGTTGAAGATGAACATACAGAAATCTGTTTTCGCACTTGCATTTCGCAGTTTGCTGTCTGCGGTTTTGCTTTTGGCTTTTCAGGGAGCTGTTTTGGCACAAGAGCCGACGCAAAGCACAGACGCACAACGTTATGCCTTGGCAAAGTTTGACAAAGTGTCGCACGACTTTGGCGATATGCAAAAAGGCGAAGAAGCAGTTGCCGTATTCAGCGTAATAAACCAAGGACAAGCCCCGTTGATAATAGAAAACATAACAGCCTCTTGCGGTTGCACGGTTGCAAAGTGGAGCAAAGACCCCATTTTGCCCCAAGACACCACGCAGATACGAATAAGCTACAACTCAAACATTGTTGGCGAAATAAAGAGAAGCGTAGTTGTCAAGACCAACGACAGACACAAGACGCGGACACTGCTGACAATCACAGGCAATGTCCTATATGAGGAAGAAGAATAGAAGAAAACGAAAAACATAACACAGATAACAACAAAAAATAAAGCAAAAATGAAAAGACTTATTTCAACATTAGTTTTGGTATTTGCCTTTGTGCTTGGAGCAAATGCACAATCAAACAAGGCAGAACAGAAGTCGAACGCCGCACAAGCAGAGATTACCTTCGAGAAGTTGGAGCATGACTACGGCAAGGTAGAGCAAGGCGGCAACGGAGTTACCGAGTTTAAGTACAAAAACACGGGAAAAGTTCCTTTGATACTTTCAAAGGTTCGTTCATCTTGCGGTTGTACCGTTCCTTCTTGGAGCAAAGAACCATTGATGCCCGGACAAACCGGCTCAATCACGGTAAAGTACAACACCAACAACGTGGGACAAATCAACAAATCAATCACCGTCGAGTCCAATGCCTCAAATAGTCGTGTGGTCTTGAAGATAAAAGGCGAAGTAGTCAAAAAGTAATAATAAACAATCAACAAAACAACAGAACACAATGCCACAAATATCAAAAAAAGGAAGCACATTACCTGCTTCAGCCATTAGAAAATTAGTTCCCTTTGCCGAAGCAGCCAAAGCAAAAGGCACAAAGGTATATCATCTCAACATAGGACAACCCGATATCGAAACTCCAACAGGAGCAATAGACGCTTTGAGAAAAGCAGACATGAAGGTAGTCGAATATACCCACTCGGCAGGAAACCTATCCTATAGAAAAAGACTTTGCGACTACTATGCAAAGCACAATATTCACCTTACACCCGAAGAAATCGTCATAACCAACGGAGGAAGTGAAGCCTTGCAATTTGCATTTACCATTTGCTGCAATCCGGGCGACGAAGTGTTGATACCCGAGCCGTACTACACCAACTACAACTCCTTTGCACTCCTTTCCGACACCACAATCAAGACCATACCTTCAACCATAGACAACGGCTTTGCCTTGCCGCCTATCGAAGAATTTGAAAAAGCAATCACACCACGCACAAGAGCAATCATGGTCTGCAATCCCAACAACCCCACAGGCTACCTCTACACCAAAGAAGAGCTGCAATCCTTGGCACAGTTGGCAAAAAAGCACGACTTGTTCTTGTTTGCCGACGAGGTTTACAGAGAATTTTGCTACGACGGCAAGAAACACTTCTCTGTTATGGAGCTTGACGAGATTTCCAACAACGTAATCTTGTTAGACTCGGTCAGCAAGCGTTACTCAGCCTGCGGAGCGAGAGTAGGAGTTATCATTTCCAAGAACAAAGAAGTCATGACAGCAGCTTTGAGAATGGGACAGGCAAGACTATGTCCGCCATATTTCGGACAAATCTTTGCCGAAGCAGCAATCGACACCCCGCAGGAATACTTCGACAAGGTAGCAGCAGAATATGACAGCAGGAGAAAAACATTGATAAACGCAGTAAACCAAATTCCGGGCTGCCGTTGCCCTATGCCGACCGGTGCATTCTATTCGATAATAGAGATGCCGATTGACGATTCGGACAAGTTCTGCGAATGGTTGTTGAAAGACTTCACCTACAACGGAGCAACAGTCATGTTAGCACCTGCAACGGGCTTCTATTCCGACCCCGAAAAAGGCAGAAAGCAAGCAAGAATGGCATACGTCCTCAAAGAAGAAGACTTGAAAGCCGCAGTAAAATGCTTGGAAGAAGCCCTAAAAGTATATCCGGGCAGAACAATCTAATCAAACA
>JAEDJL010000043.1 GCA_016296345.1 Bacteroidales bacterium
GTGGATAGCTTCCAATTTCTCTAACATAACTTGTCTGCTTTTTCAGCCTGCAAAGTTACGAAAAATCCACAACACCACAAAAGAATACGCAAGAGCCGATAGTTTGAGAGGGCTTACTCTATTCTCAAAATGGGTATCGTTCTTTTCTCACCATTGCGACGCATGGTATAAACACCAATCTGCCTTGCACACTTTCCGGCAGGAACTTCGATTATTTCGTTGTCATAATAGCTCTTTTTATTAGGAGTAATGAGCAACACCAAAGGGAAATGTCCTTCGTCAATTCCGATTATGTCGGCAAAAAATGCGGTTGTCTCGTCGCAATTAACGTATGCCAAAACCTTGCTTTTGGAGATTTGTTCTCTTACCATGAACGAGCCGATGTCTTCTCGGCATTCACCCGCAGTTTTGAAATACTCTGTGCTATCGGTATCAATGTTTGTTGCAATGAGATACCCGATTGCCAAAAGTGTTGCACCAACAACCATACCAATGATGAAAATTATTGTCGGCTTTTTCATAGACTGGTTAGTAATACTTTTGAATTTAACAACTATGAGGGCTTTTTTCTCGTTGCAAAGTTAAGTATTTTTCTCTTTGTTTTCTGCATCAAAGGCGATAAATCTGCATCATTTTTGTCTCAAATGAGGCAGATTTTGGTAAGATGAGGCAGATTAAGCGTCCTTTGCAGCCGAATGTCTCCGAAAGCAGGGTTTCTGCATAATGGGTTGTTGCTTTGTGTTGCTCTGTTTGGCTTTGATACTTTTTGTTTTCATTGCAGAGTTATTGTGGGTTGCAGGCTTAGCTTTGCGTCAAAGTACAGCGATTTTCTTCGATTTTTCTTTCGTGGAAATTATTCTCCGCAATGTGTTCTTTTTTTTCTTTCTACATTCCCCTTAAAGGGGGATGTAGAAGTGTAGAAAGAAAAAAATTAAGAACACATTTTCGCAAAAATCGAAGAAACGGACAATGTCGCAAAATATCCGTAGAGCGTCCTTTTTGCATACAAAGATTTTGATGTTTTAAGTATCAAAATTAAACTGCTTTGTGAGAGTTGTCGAAAAAGGCTGACCGGCAGCTTGCAGCGATTTGAGGGAAAAGATGCGTAGGTGTCGGCAATTTTTTGTACTTTTGCACTTTGTAAATTTTGTGATTATGAGTAAACTGAGTTTTTGCAAGCTGTTGTGTTTGATTGCTTTGCCGATGTTTTTTGCTGTCGGTTGTTCAAAAAAGAGCGAGGTAAAGAACGACAATCCCAAGGGACTGCCTTCGTCGGGCGGAAAGACCTTGGAGGTTTTGGTGATTGTGCCGGAGCAGCTCTACAAGGGTGAGTTGAAAGACAGCATAGGTCATTGTTTCATGAAGGCTTGCGAGGGTTTGCCTCAGGCAGAACCTTTGTTTGACGTGGTGCAGATGAATCCGGAGGGTTTCTTCAACTCGGATATGTTGCAAAAGCACAGGAATATCATCGTTATCGACATGAAGGCAGGCAATGCCAACAAGCTGAAAGCCACCGTCGATTTCAAATCGACACCTCAGGCTTATTTCCTTTTTGAGACGGATAATCGCGACAGCCTTTTTGCCTTGCTTTCTCGCAATGCAGACAAAATTCGCAACCAATTTTACGAAAACGAACGCAAAAGGGTCTATTCGGCTTTCAAACGCTTGGAAAACACCGATGTAACCCGCAAGATGAAAAAGAGATTTGGTTTTTGGCTCACCGTGTCGGAGGAGTTTTACATTGCGGCGAACAAGTCGGATTTTATGTGGCTCAGAAAGGAGACCAAAGACGAGAGCTTGGATATTACGATTTGCACAAAACCATATTCGGGCAAGACGCTGCCTTCACAAGAGGAGATTATCGCAATGAGAGACTCTGTTGCCAAGGCAAACATTCCCGGATCTGCAAAAGATTCTTACATGGGAACGGAAACTCGCAGTCCGTTCTACTCAAAGAGAGTGTCGATAGGAGGATTTGAAGCCGAAGAGACAAGAGGTTTGTGGAGGTTGTTCGGCGACTGGATGGGAGGAGCGTTTGTGAACTATTGCTTTATTGACGAGCTTCATAGTCGTTTGGTGATGATTGACTGCTTTGTCTATTGTCCGCGACACCCAAAGAGAGACCGCCTTATGCAGTTGGAGGGCATAGCCTATGGATTGAAAACGGTTCAAAACGAATAGAAAGAGCAGGCAAAACGGCGACTTAAACGAATGAAATGGCGTTTTATTTGAATTATTTGGCGTTTTATTTTGTTCACTTTTGAAAAAGTCTGTAATTTTGCAGCTTAATTCGGAGCAGTGGCAGGAGTGATTGTATTGTTCCGAGAAAAGAGAAAGAATTTAGTAATCATTAAAAAACAATATAAATTATGACACCAACACACATCGAACACATTGGTATAGCAGTTTCCAACTTGGAAGAGGCTATCAAGTATTGGGAAGATGTTATGGGCTTGAAGTGCTATAACATCGAAGAGGTTGCAGATCAAAAAGTAAAGACTGCATTTTTCAAAATCGGAGAAGTGAAAATAGAACTATTGGAGGCTACAAGCCCTGACAGCACAATCGCTTCTTTCATCGAAAAGAGAGGACAGGGAGTTCATCACATTGCTTTTGCAGTAGAAGATACAGACAAGGCATTGAACGATGCTCAGGACAAGGGCGTCAAGTTGATTGACAAACAATCCAGAGGCGGTGCCGAAGGCTTGAAGATTGGTTTCTTGCATCCAAAGTCCACAATGGGCGTTTTGACCGAGCTTTGCTGCAAGTAATAGAGTTAATAAACAATAAAACAGACGATAATGGCTTTTGAAGAAAAAATCAAGCAGTTGCTTGACAAAAGAGAACAAGCAAAATTGGGCGGAGGAGAGAAGAGAATCGAGGCTCAACACGCCAAAGGTAAATTGACTGCACGCGAAAGAATTGACATATTGCTCGACGAGGGCAGCTTTGAAGAGTTCGATATGTTTGTAACTCATCGTTGCTCTGACTTCGGAATGGCAGAAAAGACTTTCCTTTCGGACGGTGTGGTTACAGGTTACGGAACAATCGACGGAAGATTGGTTTATGTTTTCTCACAAGATTTCACCGTTTTCGGAGGTTCTTTGTCGGAGTCTTTCGCAGCCAAGATATGCAAGGTGTTGGACCAAGCAATGAAGGTGGGCGCTCCCGTTATCGGATTGAATGACTCGGGCGGAGCTCGTATTCAAGAGGGTGTGAACTCTTTGGCAGGCTATGCCGAAATATTCCAAAGAAACATCATGGCTTCGGGAGTTATTCCTCAAATCTCTGCAATCTTCGGACCTTGTGCAGGTGGTTCGGTATATTCTCCTGCATTGACCGACTTCATAATGATGAGTAAGGAGAACTCATATATGTATGTTACAGGACCAAAGGTTGTGAAGACCGTTACAGGCGAGGAAGTTACAGATGCCAAATTGGGCGGAGCAATGGTTCATGCTTCAAAGTCGGGTGTTACTCACTTTGTGGTAGATACAGAGAACGAAGGTTTGATGTTGATAAGAAAGTTGTTGAGCTACATTCCTTCAAACAACTTGGAAGAAGCTCCTTTGCAAGTTTGCAACGACCCTATCGACCGTTTGGAAGATTCTTTGAACTCAATCATTCCTGACAACCCTAACCAACCTTACGATGTGAAGGATATTATCCACGCTATTGTAGATGAGGGAGAGTTCCTTGAAGTTCACCGCCACTTTGCAGCCAACCTTGTTGTAGGTTTTGCAAGATTTAACGGAGTTTCGGTGGGTATTGTTGCCAACCAACCAAACTATATGGCAGGAGTTTTGGACATCAACTCTTCGAGAAAGGGAGCAAGATTTGTTCGTTTCTGCGATGCGTTCAACATTCCTTTGGTTACTTTGGTCGATGTACCGGGCTTCCTTTGCGGAACAGGTCAGGAGTACAACGGTATCATTACCAACGGAGCCAAGTTGTTGTTTGCTTACGGAGAAGCTACCGTTCCAAAAATCACAATCACATTGCGTAAGTCTTATGGCGGCGCTCACGACGTGATGAGTTCAAAGCAGCTAAGAGGCGACATCAACTACGCATGGCCAAGTGCAGAAATCGCAGTTATGGGAGCAAGCGGAGCAGCAGCAATTCTTTACGGTTCTGAATTGAAGAAGATTGAAGACCCTGAGGCAAAGGCTAAGTTCGTTGCAGAAAAAGAAGCAGAATATACAGCCAAGTTTGCAACTCCATACGAAGCAGCAAAGTACGGACACATAGACGATGTAATCGAACCAAGAAATACTCGTTTCCGTGTCATCAGAGCTTTGCAGGCATTGGCAACAAAGAAGGATCAAAATCCTATGAAGAAACACTGTAACATACCTCTATAACAGAAAAAACAATGAAGAGCAAGATATTAAGTTTTGTGGCATTGGTGTTGATGCTCAACCTTGCATTTGTTGCCTCGGCACAAGAGCAAGAAGCGGCGTGCTGTGCCACGGCACAATCTTCAAGCTACGACCCTTTGGTGGCTCAAAAGTTTGCAGTCGATTCTAAGACGCAGACAATGGCGGTTATCAACGACAACGAGAACACAATCGAAATCCTTGTCAGAAAAGGTGATAACTATGAGAAAGCCAAAGTCGTTCTTGTAGATGTGTTTGAAGGAAGACACGATGCCCATGCCATTTACAGACCTCAATCTGTGGCAGTTTACGAAAACCATATCGTATTTTTGGCATCACACAGAGACTCATCTTATGTAAAGGTTCTCACTTTGAAAGGAGACGAGATTGAGAAGTTTACTTTCAAAGGAGCTGCACAAGCGTTCAGCTATGACACTGCAACAAAACTTCTTTACATAGCAGGAAGCAATGCGGCAGGATACAATGTATTTGTGATTGATGCAACCGCAGGCTTTGAACACATCAAGGTCGAGGGCAGTCCGAACTACCAGTATGTAAAGCCTAAGAAGGCAGAAGTGCTTGCCGAGCAAGACCCTACCGGAGGCGGATTGGCATTGATTGCGATATTGGTTGTGTTTGTGGTATTGTTGTTGATTATGGTTGTGTTGAACCTTGTGTTCGGCAAACTCATGGTCGGATACCAAAACAAGAAATCAGCAAAGGCAGCGGCAGCACAACAGACAACAGACAATCCGAAAGCAGCCCCTGCAAAGAAAGCAAGCGACATCAGCGGAGAAGAATTTGCAGCCATTGCAGCAGCAATCCATTTGTACAACGATGAATTGCATGATGAAGAATCTACAATCCTTACAATCAACAAGGTTGCCAAGGTTTATTCACCATGGAGTTCAAAGATGCACAACATGAACCCGTACAGAAGATAGTAAAAAACAAGTAAATAGATTGAAGAATGAAAAATTACAAGTTCAAAATAAACGGAAACAATTACGCTGTCGAGATACAAAGCGTTGAAGGCAATGAAATAAAGTTGGAACTCAACGGCTCGGCATATACCGTAGAGGTTGATAGAGAAATCAAACAATCAAAAACTCCAAAGTTGGTAAGACCGGTTGCTGTACCTTCGACAGACAACTCTGCACAAACAGCAAAGACAGCAGCTCCGACAGGTGCAAACACAGCAATCAAGTCTCCGCTTCCGGGAACAATCCTTGACATACTTGTCAATGTGGGAGATAAGGTGTCGATAGGTCAAAAGATGCTCGTGCTTGAAGCAATGAAGATGGAGAACGGCATCGACTCAGATGTGGCAGGAGTAGTAAAGGAAATAAAAGTTCGTAAAGGCGACTCTGTATTGGAAGGAGACGTATTATTAGTAATAGGAGAGTAATCTGATGTTAGTAATGGCAACGAGCTTCATGGACTTTGTCCAAGCTCAACTCGTACAGTTTTTTCAATACACAGCTTTCGGTAACTGTGAGATAGGACACCTTATCATGATTCTTATCGGATGTGTCTTTATCTATTTGGGAATTAAGAAAGAGTACGAACCATTGTTGCTTGTTCCTATCGGATTTGGAATGATAGTTGGTAACATACCATTCTATCCCGGATTGAAGATAGGTATCTATGAAACAGGTTCGGTACTCAACATACTTTATCACGGAGTGCAGAACGGTTGGTATCCGCCATTGATATTTATGGGTATCGGAGCAATGACCGACTTTTCTGCCTTGCTGAGCAACCCTAAGTTGATGCTTATAGGAGCAGCCGCACAATGCGGTATCTTCGCAGCATACTTTGTTGCACTTTTGGTAGGCTTCAACCCTGCAGAAGCAGGTGCGATAGGAATTATCGGAGGTGCAGACGGTCCGACAGCAATCTTCATCTCTTCACAGTTGGCACCCGAACTAATGGGAGCAATAGCCGTGTCGGCATATTCCTACATGGCGTTAGTACCCGTAATTCAACCGCCAATCATGAGAGCTTTGACAACCAAGAAAGAAAGATTGATAAGAATGAAACCGCCACGCCAAGTAACCAAGACAGAGAAGTGCATCTTCCCAATCATGGCGTTCATCTTGTGCTGTTTCATCGTTCCTTCGGGACTTCCGCTTCTTGGAATGTTGTGCTTCGGTAACTTGTTGAAAGAATCAGGCGTTACAAAACGTTTGGCAAATGCAGCTTCAGGACCTATTGTTGATATTTGTACAATCTTGATTGGTTTGACAGTCGGTTGTTCAACACAGGCAACATCGTTCCTTTCTGCAAAATCAATAGGCATTTTTGCAATCGGAGCATTCTCATTTGTCATTGCAACAACCTGTGGTGTGTTGTTCGTCAAGTTGATGAACCTCTTCTTGAAAGAAGGCAACAAAATCAATCCGCTCATTGGAAACTCGGGAGTATCGGCAGTGCCTGACGCAGCCAGAGTATCCTACACCGTCGGATTGGAATATGACAAGAGCAACCACTTGTTGATGCACGCAATGGGACCAAACGTAGCCGGCGTTATCGGTTCGGCAGTGGCAGCCGGAGTATTGTTAGCATTCTTGAAATAGAATATACAAGCAGCGACCCAAAAGTCGCAAACAATCAAAAGAGAGGGACGCAATCAGCCGCCCCTCTCTTTGTTTTATCTTGATGCAATGCCGCCTCTGCTGTCTCGAAAAACCTTCGGGAGGGGGTGGATATTTGGAAAAAGTATGTATCTTTGCTTCTGCAAACTTCAAATTATCAGAAATATGGAAAGAGTTTATTGTTTCGGAGTGTTGAAACGCCTGCTTATGACGGTGGCTGTGTGTATGCTTGCGGCAACAGCTGTGGCGTACGATTTTTCTTCGACACACAAAGGGAAGGAATTGTACTACGACATAACCTCTGCCACAACTGTCAAGGTAACTTATCCCTCATACGGAAGCGATTATGCAAGCGGAGATGTTGTCATTCCGACCTAAGTTGCCAACAACGGGACAACTTACAGAGTTACATCTGTCGGCAACAATGCTTTCAGGGCTTGCAGCAGCCTTGCAGAGATTACAATCGGAAGCAGTGTTGCCACCATAGGGGACTATGCCTTTTACGATTGCCGCAATCTGACTTCCGTAGTCTCTTTGGCAGCCACTCCGCCGCTTGTCAAATACGAAGCCTTTCCGCAATCGGACAAATGTTCGTTGAGAGTACCTTGCGGCAGCTTGAAGGCATACACCGCCGAAGGCAACTATTGGAGCAAAACCTTTTCACAACGCATCGCCGAAGACTGTAAAAAGCAACTGCGATAAAGGCATAGGCAAACCAACACCTACCCCTGCCTCTTCAAAAGAGCAAACCACACAAGCATACTTTAATTCTACAAGCGATGCAGCGATTGTTGCATCGCTTTTTTTTGTTTACATCCAAACATTTCGGTATTTTCGCATAATTTGGCTCAAAACATTTCGGTATTTTTCCATGATTTGCCTAAAAACATTTTGGTAATTTGGGAAAAAGAACTAATTTTGTACTCGTAAAATGCAGGTTTAGAATAGAATTACAGGCTTATGGCAAGGGTATTTAAGAGAAAACTATACGAACGACTCATAGAATGGAAGCAACAAAGCAACGGTAAGACTGCCATATTGGTAGAAGGAGCAAGACGTGTCGGCAAGTCGACCTTGGTCGAAACGTTTGCCAAAAACGAATATGCGTCATACATCCTCATTGACTTCAACGAAGCATCGCAACAAGTCAAGTCTCTGTTTTCTGATTTGATGAACAAGGACTATCTCTTCTTGCAGTTGCAATCGCTATACAACGTTGTACTATACGAACGCAGGTCTGTCATAATTTTCGATGAGGTTCAGAACTGCCCTTTGGCTCGTCAGGCAATAAAGTATTTGGTAAAAGACGGAAGGTATGACTACATCGAGACCGGCTCTCTTATCAGTATAAAGAAGAACACCAAAGATATAACCCTGCCAAGCGAAGAAGAAAGAGTAACACTATACCCTATGGACTTTGAGGAGTTTCGTCAGGCTTTGGGCGATGAGGCTACCGTTCCTCTGCTCCGAACGTTTTATGAAAAGAAACTCCCTTTGAACAATGCACATCGAGACAAGATGAGAGATTTCAGGCTTTATATGTTGGTCGGAGGTATGCCTCAGGCTGTCGAAGCCTACATAGAAACCAACAATTTCAGCAAGGTAGATAAGGTCAAAAGAGGAATTATTCAGATTTATTTGGACGATTTTCAAAAGCTCGACCCCTCCGGAAGTTTGGAAATGCTCTACAAAGAAATCCCCTCACAGCTTAGTCGTGCAAGCAATCGCTACAAGCCCTATTCCATACTTGGAAACGTCGGCGATAACAAGCTCTTGGAGATGCTCAAAGACCTCGAAGACAGCAAGACTACTTTGTTTTCCTACCATTCCAACGACCCAAATGTGGGAATGTCTCTGACGAAAGATGTTTCCAAGTACAAAATCTTTTGTGCAGATACAGGTTTGTTTGTAACGCTTGCCTTTTGGGACAAAGACATTACCGAAAATATTATCTATCAAAAGCTGCTTAACGACAAGCTCGGCACAAATCTCGGATATGTTTATGAGAATGTGATTGCTCAAATGTTGGCAACATCGGGCAACAAGCTGTTCTACTACACTTGGCAGAAAGATGCCACTCACAACTACGAGATTGACTTCCTTCTTTCTCGCGGAGCAAAGCTCTATCCCATAGAAGTAAAGTCCTCGGGTTACAACAGGCATACTTCGCTTGATGCTTTTTGTCAAAAGTATTCGCACATTATCGACAAGCGTTACCTAATCTATACCAAGGATTTGAAGAAAGACAATCAAACAATCCTGCTTCCGGTATATATGACCCCGTTTTTATAAAACAGCAAGGGCATTCCTTAGCAACATTTTGGTAATTTGGGAAAATGAGACTGGAGGTTGGTCGGCAAAAGTTTTGAAAATCGGGATTGAAAAGGCGTGTTGGTTGTTGTGTGGAATTTTATTTGTATTTTTGCAATCGTGCTTTCAAATGGCTTTTTATGCTTTTAGACGGATTGAATGAACAACAACGAAAGGCGGCTGCTCAGATTGAAGGGGCTGTGATGATAGTTGCAGGAGCTGGCTCGGGCAAAACCCGTACTCTTACTTACAGGGTGGCTCACCTTTTGCAGAGCGGTGTTTCGCCTTACTCCATTCTTTTGCTTACCTTCACCAACAAGGCTGCCAAAGAGATGAAAGACCGAATTGTGGGGCTTGTGGGCGAGAGTGCAAGGGGCATTCTCATGGGTACATTCCACTCTGTGGCTGCCCGAATACTGAGAGTGGAAGCCGAAAAGCTCGGCTATTTGAGAAACTTCGTAATCTACGACACTTCCGACACCAAAGCACTGATTGGCACGGTAATCAAAGACATGGGCTTCGACCCCAAGATTTACAATCCTTCCTATGTACTTGACCGCATTTCCTCTGCAAAGTCTTCCTTGGTCTCTTCGGAAGAATATATCGACGATCCTGTGCGACAGATGGAAGACCGAGTTGCAGGCAAACCCAAAATCGGCGAGCTATATTTGGAATATGACAGACGCTTGCGAAAAGCCATGGCAATGGACTTTGACGACCTTTTGTTTAACTTCCACAAGCTTTTGTCCTGTGACCCTATTGCAGCCGACAAATACCGACAAAGGTTTCGTTATATAATGGTCGATGAGTACCAAGACACCAATTATGCACAGTATTTGATAGTTAAAAATCTCGCTTCCCGGCATGGAAATGTCTGTGTGGTGGGAGACGATGCCCAAAGCATCTATGCTTTCAGAGGAGCGAACATTCAAAACATACTTAACTTCAAAAAGGATTATGACGATGTGCATCTGTTCAAGTTGGAGCAGAATTACCGTTCGTCTCAAAACATAGTAATGGCAGCCAATTCGGTTATCGAGAAAAACATCGACCGAATTGAGAAAACCGTTTGGACTTCCAATCCCGAGGGAGAAAAGATTGTCTTCAAGCAGCTTGCAAACGACCGCTTGGAAGCCGAAGAAGTGAGCAACCAAATCCGACAAAAGAAAAGCGAATTTGCTTGCAGCTATGGCGATATGGCTGTTTTGTATCGCACCAACAGCCAGTCGAGAGCCTTTGAGGACGCTTTCCGACTAAAAAACATACCTTATATATTATATGGAGGGGTGTCGTTCTATTCGAGAAAGGAGATAAAGACAGCCTTGGCATATTTCCGTTTGGTGGTAAACCACAGAGACGACGATGCTTTTGCAAGAGTGGTGAACTATCCTGCAAGGGGCATTGGTCAGACGACCTTGGACAGGCTTAAAGTGGCAGCCGATACTCTCAACTGCTCGATGTTCGATGCTGTAATGTCGCAAAGGCTTGCCGAGTTTGGCATAAGAGCAGCCACAGAAGAGAAATTATCAAACTTTTGCAGCTTCATAGCAGCCTTTTCGGTCGATTTGTACAAAAAGAACGCCTTGGAACTTGGCGAAGACATCATAAAGAGAACCAAACTCATCGAAGCCTTCAAACAAGAAGACAAGTTGGAGAACACCGACAGGGCAGAAAACATAGAAGAGCTTATAACAGGTCTGCAATCCTTTGTCTCAATGGAGCAGAACCAAATAATAGACGAGCTGACGGGCGAAGAAATATCGGTGGACAAGCGAACGCTCGATGTTTACTTGCAACAAATATCGCTAATGAGCGACTTGGACAAAGAAGAAGAGAACACCGACAGCGTTACCCTCATGACTATACACAGTTCCAAAGGATTGGAATTTGACCATGTCTTTATAGTCGGCATGGAGGAGAACTTGTTTCCTTCCACACTCTCTTTGGCTTCACGAAGCGAGCTTGAAGAAGAGCGAAGACTGTTTTACGTTGCAATCACTCGGGCAAAGCAGAGCGTCTTTCTATCTTGTGCCAACATGAGATACAAATACGGACAAGTCATCTTTTCGGAAAAGAGCCGCTTTATTAACGATATAGACCCCGAATACTTGCAATCCTCTTGCGAAAAGAAGCCTCCGCTTCCTTTCTCACAAAGGGCTGCAATGCCGAAGCGACCTTTGCCGAAAGAAAAAAAGCGACCGCTTCCCATTGCGAGCGTAAGGCGAAATGTTCTCACCAAACATTCGGAAGCTCAGACAGCTTGGGAGGACCTGCCTTCGCAAGACTGCAAAGAGGGCATGAGAGTATATCACGACAAATTCGGAGCAGGACTTGTCAAAAGCGTCGAAGGCAGTGGTGCAGACACAAAAGCCTTGGTCGATTTTGACGAACATGGCATCAAGACTTTGATTTTGCGATTTGCCAAATTGAAAAAAATTACACAATGAATTATAACACACAGCGAAAGAAACTATCTGTGCCTGAGTATGGCAGAAACATTCAAGGATTGGTCGATTATGCTTTGACCATAGAAGACAGAGAAACACGCACAGCCTTTGCCCACATAGTGGTGAGTGCAATGGCACAAGTCAATCCCTCAGTCAGAGAGACAAGCAACTACAAACACAAATTATGGGACCATTTGTTCATCATGTCCGACTATAAATTGGACGTCGATGCTCCATATCCCATGCCTACAATAGAGCAAGTCGAGAGCAAACCCAAGCCATTGAGCTACAAATCGTCGGTTATCCGTTTCCGTCCCTACGGCAAGCTGATTGAAAACATGATTGACAAGGTCATAGAGATGCCCGAAGGAGAGGAAAAGCAGACCCTGATTGAGATGATAGCACAACACTTGAAGAAAGCCTACTTGCAGTGGAACGTGAGCAGCTGCGACGACGAGATGATACTCCAACACTTTGAGCAACTCTCACACGGACAGCTCAAACTGCACGAAGACTTCAAGCTCCACAGCACCAAAAGACTTCTCGGCACATATCAAAATCCCAAATCGAAAAACCATTTTCAGCAAAACCAAAATAAGAAGAAACAAAACAACAAACAAAAAAAGCAAATCCAATGAGTTCATTCGAGATTGTCGGAGGCAAGAGGCTCTCGGGAGAGATTGTTCCGCAGGGAGCAAAGAACGAAGCACTGCAAGTGATATGTGCTGTTTTGCTTACTGATTGTGAGGTAACGATAGACAATATTCCCGACATAAGAGACGTAAACAAGTTGATAGAACTCCTTGAATATTTGGGAGTAAAGGTACATAAGCTCGCAAAAGGAACATACAGCTTCAAAGCCGACCGAATTGACATCGACAGAGTAAGCACCGAGAGATATTCTCAAATGGCTGCTTCGCTCCGAGGCTCGGTCATGTTGGCAGGAGCAATGTTGGGACGTTTCCACAGAGCATTCGTTCCCACCCCGGGAGGAGACAAGATAGGCAGAAGACGTTTGGATACTCACTTTTCGGGATTTGAAAAGCTTGGAGCAACAATCACCTACTCTTTTGAGAAAAAAGCATACGATGTGAGTTGCAATCGCTTGGAAGGTTGCTATATGCTGTTGGACGAAGCCTCGGTAACGGGAACTGCAAACATAATCATGGCAGCCGTTTTGGCAGAAGGCACTACCACCATTTTCAATGCAGCCTGCGAACCATACGTTTCACAGCTCTGCACCATGCTCAACTCTATGGGAGCGAAGATTTCGGGTGTCGGAAGCAACCTTCTGACAATCGAAGGCGTCAAATCGCTCTCGGGTTGCTCACACCGCCTTCTTCCCGACATGATTGAAGTCGGCAGCTTCATAGGTCTTGCAGCCATGACCAAGTCCGACATCACCATAAAGCAGGTAAACCTCAAACAACTCGGCAACATACCCGACACCTTCCGCCGCTTGGGAATACAAATCGAAGCAAAGGACGACGATTTGCACATTCCCTCACAAGAACTATACGAAGTGGAGACCTTTATGGACGGTTCTATAATGACAATATCCGATGCCCCTTGGCCCGGATTTACTCCCGACCTTATCAGTATAGCCTTGGTTGTTGCCACTCAGGCAAAGGGAAGTGTGCTTATTCACCAAAAAATGTTCGAGAGCCGATTGTTCTTTGTCGATAAGCTGATTGACATGGGAGCAAAGATAATTTTGTGCGACCCTCACAGGGCAACGGTCATAGGCTCTGAAAGAAAATACCCTTTGAGAGGCGTCCGCATGGTTTCGCCCGACATAAGGGCAGGAGTGGCTCTGTTGATTGCCGCCTTGTCTGCCGAGGGCAGGAGCGTGATTGACAATATCGAACAGATAGACCGCGGCTATCAAGACATAGACATAAGATTGAGAAGTTTGGGAGCAGACATAAGAAGATTGTAACACAATGAATATCAATTTGTATTTTAATCCGGTAAATGCAGGATACCTTTCTTTGGACAGCTTGCCGGAAGACAGTTTGTCGAGACAGGTGTTGATAAATACCGATGAGCGAACCATAGACATGGACATGACAAACATTATTGCCGACATGGCAATAGTGGGAGTGAGAGGCGGGAATGAGAGTACGGACAGAGACTTTTGCAGTGCCGATGCAATAAGAAAGCAATTCTACAGCCTCAAACAGCACAGAAAACCGCTCCGCCTTGTCGATTTGGGCAACCTCAAATCGGGCAGAACCCGCAAAGACACATACGCAGCCTTGGCAGAAGTGTGCAATATATTGTTGCAAAACAGGATAATACCCGTCATATTGGCACAAGACAACGACATGGCAATAGGAAACTACACTGCATACGAACAGATAGGACAGATTATCAATGTGTTCAACATCGACAGCGAGATAGATTTTGCAGACATCAAAAACGGAATAAACAACCACAACTTCCTCAACTACTTGTTTTGCAATCAACCCAACTATTTGTTCAACTATACCCATGTTGCCTACCAGTCCTATTTGGTGTCGCACTCTCTGATTGACCTTATGCACCGAATGAAGTTTGAGACCTACCGCCTCGGAGAGATACAAAACCAAATCGAGACCACCGAACCCCTTGTTCGCAATGCCGATATGTTTATGGCAGACGTCAGTGCATTGAGAGCGTCCGATTCTCCGTGCAGCAAAAACCCTCACGGACTTTACGGAGAAGAGTTTTGCAAGATAGTGAACTTTGCAGGAATGAGCGACAAGCTCACCTCCATGGGATTTTATGGCTACAAGGCAGAGGACGATGCAGACAGCAGAACAGCCAAGCTGCTTTCCCATGCACTTTGGTACTTTGTCGAGGGTTATAATTGGCGAAAGAGCGACTATCCGTACAAAGACCAAAAGAACTACTACAAGTTCAATGTAATCATTTCGGAAGACCAAACGATAGTATTCTACAAAAGCAAGAAGAGCGAACGCTGGTGGATGCAGGTCAGCTGCCCCGACGAATTGCAACAAAAGTACCTCCGACACTATCTTGTGCCATGTACCTACAACGACTACAACGAAGCAATGCAGGGCAACCTTCCCGACCGCTGGCTTTTGGCATATAGCAAACTCAATCTCTGAATGTATTGATTATCAATTAAAAGCATAATTGCAGACGAAACGCCGTTTTATTGGGACGAAACGCCGTTTCGCTCGAATAAAACGGCGTTTTGAAACAACAAAAACGCCGTTTTGTTCGTTATGAAGAAAAGGTGCATGAGAAGGTTTTTCGGCAAAAATGGAAACTTTTCGACAAAAAAAACGTTTTAATGGTTGGTGTTATTTGCAAAATTGCTATATTTGCAAATTCAATGAGAGAAGTATAAACAAATAATTTCTTACAAAAAACAATCAAAAAAATGAAGAAAACATTATTGGCGTTGGCATTGTTGATTGGTACAGGTGGAGCTTTTGCACAAGTTGGTATCAAGGCAGATGCACTTCAAAGAACGCAAAAGAGCGCGCTTGACAAAGCAAATGTCATGAAGCTCGAGAAGAAACAAAAGCAAAACTTTGACGGACGTAAGGACGGAGAGAGAACACTTTTGTGCGACTTTTCCGATCCTACAACCTACACCTTCGGAGTAGGACCTCGTCATGCAATCACAGGAATGGGCTGGAACCTTCAACCAAACACCACAGACAATATGGGAGCTGCAGGAGCACGTTCTTATACTTTCTGGGGATTTGACCAAGATGGTTATTGGATTTTTGACAACGAAAGATATGCAGCTTACTACACAATTCCTTCTTCTGCCGACAACGGCTTTGCATACGTAAGTATGTTGGATATTTGGCAGTCAAACATGAACAACTACGACCTTGAAGTAACTCTGACTTTGCCTGCAATCGAAACTTATGATATGAACGCAGTTGATATTTACTTCAACCAAGTACTTCAAAGATTTAACTCTGACCGTTACTTTATCGATTGGAGTAATGACCCTACATTTGCAACATACGACTCTATAGAGTTCAACACAAGAGGTTTGGAATTGAATGCTAATGATGCAGATTGGGGAACAAAGCGTGTTACTCTTCCTAAGGGAACTTATAATGCGAACTCAGTTGCTGCAAGCCAAGGCCAAATGACTTACATCAGATTTCGTTTGTACTCGCCTGCAAACGCAAGCCAACCTCATGGTTACACTTGGTTCCTTGATGATATCTACATGGGAGAAGCTCCTGAAAACAGAGTTGATGTTATCAAAGAGATTTATGCAATGAACGCATACCACCTAATCCCTGAGGGATTGATGCCTGATACTTTGATAAACGTTGTTTATCTTGAAAACACAGGCGGAAACGACTACACTGACGCTCACGTCGAAAACCAATTCAGCAAGATTGAATATGACGAAAACGATGCAGCAACATTCACTTTGGTGTCTGCAAACGTTTCAGAGGCTGACACATTGCAAAACACTCTTACAAGAGTATTCGAAACAAACGATGCAGGCGTTATAACTGACACAACAGAGCAACGTTATGTAGAGTTCTTCTCTTACAGCAACCACTTGCCATACAGAGAAGTTGGAAGCTACATTGCTGCAACTGTGGTAAAATCGGGCGATGAGGTTGTTTCTGCTCTTGATGACACCACTTCATTTGCAGTTGTAGGACCAATGCTTACTGACGAAACTTGCTACCAATGGGCAAAAGACAGAAACATTTTGGTTGAAAAGAGACAATTCTCTTATGGATTTACTAATGACGGATATTTGACCAACGAAGCTGCTTTCACATTGGCAGGATACGAAGTTTGTTTGCCTTACAGCATAAACCAAAACAACACGGCTGACAGATGGATTAAGGGTATCGAGGTTGTTCCTGCTGCAGACTCTTGCCGTGCAGGTGCTGCTATCCAAGGTAAGTTGAGAAAGATTAACCCTGAATTAAGCAGCTATGATGACTATATCATAGATGTAGAAGACGCATGGGGCAATCCTGTTGTTACTCCTGTATATGAAGTACAAGCAAGCGACCTTAACAATGGTCTTTGGACAGATGACAGCCGTCTTGAAACTTCTCGTGATTTCACTACAATCTTTATGGAATTCCCTAACAGCGTAAAACTTGAGCCTAATGAAGTTTACTATGCTTGCTATCGTATGGCAGAAACTGGTAAGTTTGCTGTTGCAACTGACGATCCCGGCTTGGGAACATTTGGTCCCGGCGATTTATACCTAAGCTCTGTGATGTTGGTATGCCAATCTAACTTCAACGATGTTTACGCTTGGGGTGGTAGATTCTATCCTGCTGATTATGCAGACGGAAGAACACCTATGATTCGTATGATTGTCGGAACAACTGCATCTTTGCCTGAGGATATAGCTGTAACATCTTCTTTGAATGTTTACCCTAACCCTGCAAACAACGATGCAACAATCTCTTATTCTTTGAACAAATCAGGAAATGTCGAGATAGTCATCACTGACATTATGGGAAGAACAGTTAAGACTATGAACCAAGGAAACCAAGTTGCCGGTACATCTTACAATGTGAACCTAAGCACTTCTGACTTGTCTAATGGTACTTACTTCTACACTTTGACAGTGAATGGAGAAAAGCAAACTAAGAAGTTCGTGGTGAACCGATAGTTTGAAATTTTTAGATTTCAGATGCGGGGAACTATCCTTCGGGGTAGTTCCTCGTTTTTTTTGTGTTCCGCCGTTTGGCAGATAAGATTTTTTCTTGTAACTTTGCCACTTCAATTTTTTGAACGCTATGAACAAAACAAAGACTGTTGTTTGCGGATTGCTGTTGTTGCTTTCGCTTGTCGCAAGTGCCAATCCTGCAGATACAACCTTGAAGAGACTTATACAGAGCGACGGCAGAGCGTTGGAGTTTTACCTTTGCGGAGACGAATGGTTCAACTATGCCGTTACAACAGACGGATATACCATACTGCCAAACCAAAATGCAGACTATTGTTATGCGTATCAGACTTCGGAAGGCAAGGTTGCGGTGTCAAAATACCTTGCAAGCAATCCTGCAATGCGAACAGTCGAAGAGCAAAATTTCCTTTTGATTGTGAGCAAAGGACTGAAACCACTATCCGAATATGCCGATTATTCAAAGAAACTTGCCGAACGAAAGTCCTATCCGACCACGGGAACGAACAATCTCTTGGTTATATTGGTCGAATTTCCCGACCGAACGTTTACACATACCGCAACAGAGTTTCAAAACCTCTTTTCCCAACAAGGATATTCCGCAGGCGGAGCGAGCGGAAGCGTGAAGGATTATTTCAGAGACTGCTCTTGCGGTTTGCTTGACCTCAATCCGACGGTGGTAGGTCCTGTGATGATGTCCAACAATATGGCTTATTATGGCGCTCCGGGGGAGAGCTTTGTTGATGTAAGACCCAAAGAAATGGTTTCGGAGGCTTGCAGCTTGGTTGATGCGGCAGTCGATTTCTCCCAATTTGACATGGATAACGACGGAAGGATAGATGCCGTTCATATAATCTTTGCCGGAGGTCCTCAATCGAGAACAGGCGAAGCCAATGCGATATGGCCGCATCGCTGGTTCATAACCGAGGAGGACGGTTTGCCGAGAACCTTTGACGGCAAGACGCTTTGCGACTACTCTTGCTCGGGAGAAAAACGCGGAGCGATAATGGACGGAATTGGAACAGTATGCCACGAGTTCGGACACGTCTTAGGTTTGCCCGACTTCTACGATACCGATTATGAGGCGACGGGTGG
>JAEDJL010000065.1 GCA_016296345.1 Bacteroidales bacterium
TTCGGTCGTAGGGCTGTCGGCTCCGCTCGACCGCCCCTCTCCCTTCGCTCTCTCTTCTCTTTTCTGAGCTTAAAACGTTGGGGATTACCTTGTGGTAAACTCAGAGGGCGAGGCGGAGACCGCAGTTGATGCAACGGTCGTCAGGAGTGTAGCCGCCGCGACTGGATACGCGCACGCCCCTATCGCTGTTGCAATAGCTGCCGCCACGAAGAACGCGGCGCTCACCCGTGGAAGGTCCTTCAGGATTAGTCTGAGGACTATTTTGGTAATAGTCTTCGTCATACCAATCGTTGCACCACTCCCATACGTTGCCGCTCATGTCATACAAGCCGAGCTTGTTGGCTTTCTTGGTCTTGACAGGGTGGGTCTTGCAGTTGTTCTTGTTAACCTTATCTTCGTCCCATTCACCTGAAAGATACTTATCTCCACTATTCCGCCAATACCACGCTACTTCATCAACATTGTTGCTGCCGCTATACTTATATACATGGTCATTGCAATGCTTGCCTCCTCTTGCTGCATATTCCCACTCGGCTTCGGTCGGAAGACGGAACTTCTTTCCCGTCAGGCTGTTCAACTTCCTTATGAACTCTTGGCAATCATTCCAACTAACATTTTCCACAGGACGTTGATTGTTACCTGTGAACTCTGAAGGATTGCTGCCCATTACCGCCTGCCACAGCTCTTGCGTTACTTCGGTTTCTCCTATGTAATAGTCCGAAAGGGTTACGCTGTGAACAGGTTCCTCGTCATCGCCATAAAAAGCATCGCTTCCTTGCTCCGAGGTTGCTCCCATGCTGAATGTGCCTCCCTCTACCTTTATCATCTTAAACTCTACGCCTTTGACGCTAAAGGTTTGCTCGCTCTGCTCTGTTGTTTCCTGCAATGCTTTGCCGCATCTCGGGCAGAACTTGGCTCTCATCGGGAGGATTGCCTTGCCATAGTCCGCACAATCCTCCCACGGACACGCTTTCAATAATTCTTTGCCTGTGTTTTCGCAAAATTTGGCACTATCACTATGCTCCTTGCCACAATGTGGACATTTCATATTTCTACTTTTGTTTTTAGTGTTTACTGTTTGGTCTTAGTAAGAGACAACCATAAAATTGTCCGAGTCTGCCCAAGCATCGTTGAATTGCTCTACTGAATAGGTGCTTGCCACTTCACCTGTGCCGGGGTCGGTCAGTATAATCTCTTGCTCATTGGTCAAAGGGTTTAGTTGTATGCCGCTCACAATCAAGGCATGGTCTGCTCCCTGCCAACCCAAAAGGTCTTCAAAGTTTTCAAACATTCCGGGTTCCCAGAGTTCTCCCGAATCTACTCCGACAATTATATGATGTCCTTGTGAGAGTTCGTCTGCAATGTCAGAAATGGAACAATGGCTCAATCGCTCCACCGTCATACCTTTGCTTTCAAGCAAATTGCCCACATCTTCGGGGCTTGTTCCGCCTCCTGGTGTGTACCAGTTGTTGTCGTATGCTTCCTTTACCAACTCCTCTTCGGAAACATTTATTCCCTCCGATTCCAAGATTATTTGTTGTGATTTTATTGCACAATCATCAGGCAGACTCTGTTGTATATCATCTGCCGTGAGTTGTCCAAACGATACATTGTCTTGATGCACCAATACATCTTCAAACAAGCTGCCTGCCAAGCCGTTTACCTGTGGTAATTCAAAATCATTTACATTCATAATTTCGTCTGTTATTAAGTGTTCTTCATTCATTTGTCTGTCGCATTCTTCTCCAATCTGAACAATCTCTGCAAGGTCGTCATTCAGTTCCACCTGCATCGAAACGATTTGCATATCTTGCGGGTCAAGGTTGTTGTCCAAATAGGCTGCAAACGTTTCTATACTCACTGTCGGTTTGAAGTTATTTCCCATATCTTTCCTCTTTTTTGTAAATATTGATAAACTGTTCTTTCGCTCTCTTGTGAATGTTGTAATAATTTTCCATTGTTACTCCCAATTCTTCTGCTATCTCTTTGTGGTCTTTCTCTTCTATATATCTTTTGCGTATCACAATGCGATAGTTTTCGTTGGTCATCATTCCAAGTAGTACATCTACATCGTTTTTGTCAATATTTTCAAGTCTCATCAATAGAGAGCTATCATTGTCAGGTTTGCTAACACCAAAACCTGATTTTTTTTGTTCCGATGTTGAAAATGCGTCAAAGGTTCGATGTTTGTACTTCTTGTAACAGTAGAAAAGGCATACGGTCTTGAGCCACGAAGACAGGCTGCTCTCTCCTCTGTAATTTTCCAACTGACATTTGCCACTCTTGCGTCCGGGTGTCAGTATCAACAAGTATATTTCGTTGATAAACTCCCTGCAACTTGTGCAATCGGTATGATAGTTGTTGTATATAGCAAAGAACATGGGGTAATACTTCTTGTAAAGATATTCCCGAGTTGTCCTCTCGTCTTTGGATATGATTGCCTTGGCAATAGCAAGGTCTTCTGAATAAACTTTTGTCATAAATTAACTCATTATGTCCTTCAAATGATTTCATTTGACTGCCCAAGTCCCAAATGGCGGTATGTTTTCTTTTTTCTCTGTTTATTTGTAAATGATTTTCTGTTGGCAAGGACATAAAAAAGTCGTGGGACTTTATTTTACTCTTATCGTTACATGAGGTTCTCGACTACCTAATTCACCAAATAAGAAAAGCCCACGATAGCAATCGCGAGCGTTTTCCGGCTTATCTTTTGGTGAACCTAATGAAATTGTCGAGATTCCATGTAACCAAGTATAAGTAAAAACGCTTTAATATGCCTGAAAAAATTCAATAAATCGTACTTCTATTTTGCTATCAGTCTGTCTCCTTTCTGTTTATAGTTTTGTTATCTGCTTGCAAAGATATAAAATTTTGCTCTAATCATGAAATTACAAGAGATTTTTGTGGCGTTTCCTGCATTGGTGTTTTTTGTCGGCATTAGGAAAGTATTCAATTTGTCTGATTTTACGCTTTTGCCCCTACAGGGCGAAAATCCATTTGTTTATCTATTCCCCTACGCGTCGCTTCGCTTTGCTTAGGACTGCTCGCAGGCTGCCCCTGTATGGCGTTGCTAATCCTCCATTTCTTTTTCTTTTGGGAAACGTATTGGCATCATCTCTCATACCATATTTTCGGGCGGTATTGGCATCGTTTTGTTTCCGCGCCCTCGGGCTGAAAGTCCGAAAATCACACAGCTCGGGGCAGAGCGTAAGCGTCGCCCCGAGTTTATGACACCTTACACTATTCCTGTTTACTATCTGTTCGGAGAAAACTTGTTATTGTTTTGCATTCTGCAATACTATTTAGGTTTCCACAAGCAAATTATTTAACATTTGACCTCCGTTTAAGCCGAAATGCCGGCGATTTTTCGGGGTCGGTCGATGTTTGGGTCGATTTT
>JAEDJL010000044.1 GCA_016296345.1 Bacteroidales bacterium
GAGCGATTTGAAAATCAAGCACTTACAAAGGCGATTTTTTTGCTTGAAAACGCTCCGAAAAAGTCGGTATTTTTTGCCGAAAAATTCGGTATTTTGAGTGAAAAAAGTCGCCGTTTTTTCGCAAAATAACTTGGCGTTTTGGTGAAATACATCGGCGTTTTATTTTGCTGAAACGGCGAGTTATTTTGCCAAAACGGCGTTTTATTTTCTCGAAAATGAAGCATCAGGAAATCAATCTCTTGAAAGAAATGCTCAAAGCACAGAGAGGCGGTTTCAAACAGGCTTCTTGACATGGCGTTCTTTGTCTTTGGTCGGTGTTTTGGCTGCTTTGGTGAAATTATCGTAACTTTGCGGCATGAATATTGCAGCATTGGTTTCGGGAGGTGTGGATAGCAGCGTGGCTGTTGTCCGACTCAAAGAGATGGGTTACGACCCTACGATTTTTTATATAAAGATTGGAATGGAGGATAAGGACGGTTATGTCGATTGTCCTTCGGAAGAAGACATTGAAATCACGTCTTACATTGCCAAAAAGTATGGTTGCAAGTTTGAAATAGTGTCTCTGCATGAGGAATACTGGGAAAATGTTGTCTCTTACACGATTGAGGCTGTCAGAAGGGGACTTACTCCCAATCCCGACATGATGTGCAACAAGCTAATCAAGTTTGGCAGCTTTGAAAAGAAGTGGGGACACTGCTTTGACAAGATTGCCACCGGTCATTACTGCACTACTTCCCTTGTAAACAACAAAGTGTATCTCTCGACGGCAAAAGACCATGTCAAAGACCAGACTTACTTTCTCGGACAGATAAATTATCTTCAAGTAAGCAAGCTTATGTTCCCTATTGGCGATATGTTGAAGAGCGAGGTCAGACAAAAGGCAAGAGAATGCCGCCTTCCTTCTGCCGAAAGGAAAGATTCGCAAGGCATTTGCTTTTTGGGAAAGATTAACTACAACGATTTCATTCGCCGATACTTGGGTGAGAGGGAAGGAAAGATTGTAGAATTGGAGACAGGTAAGGTTTTGGGAAAGCACAAAGGCTATTGGTTTCACACAATCGGGCAACGCAAAGGCTTAGGTTTGAGTGGAGGACCGTGGTTTGTGGTTAAAAAAGACATGAATGAGAATGTGTTGTACGTTTCTCAAGGATACGACCCCGATACTCAATATGGAAAAACGATAAACCTCTCTGCCTTTGAGTATATCACCGAAGACATTTGGGGAGACTTCACAGACGAGAAAGATATTCTCTTCAAAATTCGTCATACTCCCGACTTCACTCGCGGAAAGCTCAGAAAGATTAACGACATTTACCGCATCGAGAGCGAAGAACGCATACAAGGCATTGCGGCAGGACAATTCGGAGTGATATATTCTCCCGATGCAAAGCTGTGTTTGGGAAGCGGAGTGATAATTGACGAATAGACTTGTGTGGTATGCAGAAAACAAAAGTGGTTCACCTGACAATAGTTCACAAAAGATACGATTCGAGGATTTTTTGCAAGGAGTGCGTCTCTCTTTTTGAGGCAGGATATGACGTAAGTTTGATTGTTGCAGACGGATTGGGCGACGAAACAAAGCAAGGTGTCAAAATAATCGACATAGGTCGGGCAGAACAAAGCCGTTTGAAGCGAATGACAAAGACAAGTTCAAAAGCCGTAAAAGCGGCAGAGCGACTTTCGGCAGACATTTACCACTTTCACGACCCCGATTTGCTTGTTGCTTCCCTCCGATTGAGAAAGAAAGCCTGCGTAATTTTCGATTCTCACGAAGACTTCCCTGCTCTGATGAAGCAAAGAGACTATATTCCCGACTTTGCCCGCAAGGTGTTGTTTGGTCTCTGCACAACGATGGAAAAATATTCTGCAAAACGTCTGTCGGCTGTTGTTTGTGCAACAGAAACAATACGAGACAAGTTTGCAAAATATGGAAACATCAGAGCCGTTGTGGTGAAAAACTATCCTGTTTTCCCCTCATGCGAAAGCGAAACGACAAACGACTATGACACAACAAAGCCTGTCTGTTATGCAGGGGGATTAACCGCCCTCAGAGGGGTGAAAGAGATGATTGAAGCCTGCAACAAGGCAGGAGTAAAGCTCCTTTTGGCAGGCGAATTTGACAATCAGGCTTACTTTGAACAGATAAAAGCAATGCCCGAATGGGAAAATGTAGAATTTTTGGGCTATGTCCCCACCTCACAAGTAAGAGAAAAAGTATATAATCGCTCTTCGGTCGGCTTGGTTCTTCTTCACAAAGCACCAAACCACACACATTCCATACCCATAAAGCAGTTGGAATATATGCAGGCAGGGCTTCCCGTTGTTGCAAGCAAAGAAGTGGAGTTTTGCAAGCAGGTTACGGAAGAAGAAAAGTGCGGAATTGTGGTCAATCCTCTCGATACAGAGCAGGCAGCCGAAGCAATAAGAGAGATAATCGGCAATCCCGATTTGGCAAAACAAATGTCGGCAAACGCCAAACGAGCATCTGCCGACAAATATAACTGGTCAAGCCAAGAAAAAACCTTAATCGAACTTTACAAAGCCTTGGTTGGTTAGTCGTTTTTCTTGTATTCGCGATATTCTTCGTTAAGTCCCTTGATTATTTCGTCAGTTATGTTCATCGATTCGTCAATGTAGAGAACCGGAGAGCTGATATAGCTCTTGGCAAAGATAACATCGAACTGTTGGTGCTTCTTGTTGTAGTCTCTTATGAAAGCATAAACAGCGTCAAGCAGCTTTTTGTTGTCGGCAACCTGCCTTTCTTGAAGCTCGGTCATCAATTTGGGTTGCAGTTGTTGCAATTCGGTGCTGCGTTGCTGCAATTTCTTCTCGGTTTCTTTCTGTTGGGTGAGAGTAAGGTTCGCTCCGTTTTTCATATAGTTGGTGTAGTCGTTCTCAAACTGCTTTTGCTTTGAGGCAAACTCGTTTTCGAGTTTCTTTTGATAGTCTTTGAGTGCGGCTTCCATGTCTTTTGCCATTTCATATTTTGCCAATACGCTGTCGGTATCGACGTATGCCACTTTCAATCCCCCGCTTGTGAGGGTCTTGTTTTGCTTTGCAGCTGTTTTTTGCGTCTGTTGTTCTTGATTGTCGTCCGATTTGCCTTGGCAAAGGAGCATAATAAACAACACAGCCGAGCATACAAGCGACAGAACGCAGCCAATCCACAATGCAATGTTTGAATTTGGTTTCTTGGTTTCTTGTTGTTTTTCAGTAACTTCCATATTTGTTTCTTCCATAATCAATCTTGTTTTTGCAAAACACCGTTTTGAGCTTGACAAAACGCCGTTTCAGCAGTACTGAAACGCCGTTTTGGTCGGCTGAAACGGCGTTTTATTTTTTTAATTCGCCGTTTTATTTTTCGCAATCGCTGCAAAGGTACAACAAACCAACGTCAAATCGGCTTTTTTATTGAAAAAACCACCTGCAAAAGCTCTTTTCAGTCGTTTGTTGTGATGTATGGAAGGAGTTTTTGGTACTCTTGTTCGCTCAAAAAGTGTATTTGTCTTATCTCTTCGGGCTTTTGGAAGTTGCGGTTGTAGTCTTTGCGAAAGCGTATGAGGGCTTTGGCAAGCTGAATGTTGATGTAGGGGTGGGCAACAAGGGTTTTGATTTGGTCGGAATTGATGTTTACTTTCCTTATCGGGCAATCCGTAACCACAAAGTGCGATTTTATGCTTTCAAAAAGACTTTCGTCAATTCCATATACCTCTTTGAGCTGTTCAACACTTACATATCCTCCGAGTTTTTTGCCATATCGGTAAATCATCGAGGCTCTTTTTTGTCCTATTCCTTTGATTTGCTGCAAGTCTAAGCTGTCGCAAAGGTTCAAATCCAAGACAAGTTTGTGTGTTTGGGCTTTCGCAGTCGTGGTATTGGGAGTTTGAGGTTCAAAAAAGGAGTTTTCGTCCTTTGTTTCGCTCTCTGCAACTTGGTTTTCAAAGACCAAGTAGGGCGAAATCTGCTCAAACAATCCTCCTCTCATGCAGTAGAGACGTGCAAACTGCTCTTTGGTTTTGAAACCTCCTGCCTTGTTGCGATAATTGAGTATGTTGTCTGCTTGTTTTTCGCTCAAACCAAAAGAGAGAAGCTCTTTGCGGCTCACGGTATTGGGATTAAAAGGTCGGAAGTGGTATTTCGAGCTTGCAGAATGAGCATAAGGCTGTGCTTTCGTTGCTTTGCGGTCTGTGGTATGGCTGTCGGATTTGGTGTTTGCAGCTGATATGATATGAACATTGTCTTTCAGCACGAAAAACACGGCTGACAATCCCACTGCAATACCGATAAGAAAGAGTATGAGCGACAAATGTCGGGAGCAAAGGTGCTTTAACTGCATCGATTACTTGTCAAGGAGTTCGGAAACGGCTTTGCGTATGTCTTCTTTGAACAAATCTCGTTTTATTATCCTGCCTTCTTTGTCTGCAATCATGTTCATCGGAATCATCTCGAAGTCATAGCGGCTTGTAAGCTCCATTCCGTTGCCTATGAGCGAGAGCCACGGAAGCGGATTTTGCTTTACGAACTCCAACCACTCGGCAGGATTGGTATCAACCGAGATACTGACAATCTCCAAGCCCTTCGAGTTGTATTCTTTGTAGAGTTGCTTCAACAAAGGCAGCTCTTCTCTGCATGGTTTGCACCATGAAGCCCAAAAACATACCAATACATATTCGCAAGGCTTGATGTCTCTTTCGGTGATTGTCTTTTCGTCAATGTCCAACGCACTAAATGACAAAACAGATGAGCTTAGTGCTTTCTTTCTGCGGTCTTTCATCACGTTGGAAAGGTATTCTGCCCATGCGTTTTCGTAATCTATATCCAAGCAAAGCTCGGAACAATAGTCTGTTATGGGATTGCTTTCGCTCACATTGGCTTGAAGAACCTGTCCTATGAGAAGAGAATATGCCAATCCCGAAGAAGGATATTTTTCAATGAAGTCTTTGTAGAGCGATACTTGTTGTTGCTGTATCTTTTTTTGCTCCGAAGCATCTTTTTGTTCGTGAGAGGTTTCGGTAAGGGTGATTAGTTTGACGAAAAAGTCGGAAAAGCTCTCTGCATACTTGTTTCCCGAGTACGAACTCTTCAACAGTCCTTCGCCTTTCATATATTGGTTCACTCTTTCGACTTTCATCTTGGTGGTTTTGCCTTTTGAGAGCGGCAAAGGCAGATTGCAGGCAAATTTTCCGTCCTTTGTGCGAATTATTACCGAACAATCCATATTGTCGGAAGGGAATGTGAGAGTGTCAAAGGTGGTTTCAAACCTGCCGTTGTCAAACTCTGCAAAAGCCAATGTGTCTTGCAATCCTGCTTCTATTTGAGAAGGTGTTGCGTGAATGAGCAAAATGCTTCCCTGAGTAAGCTCCGGAATTTCCATAACGAAAGACGAGGTCTTTGAACAAGCGGTCAAGATAAGGCAAGCCGCCAAACAAAAATAGCAAATCTTCTTCATATCTGTCTGTTTCTAACGGCTGCAAAGTTAGCAATAAAATCTTTCTTTGCCCGTTTTTCGTGTGTTTTATGGCGTAATTCGACTTTTTTTGTAATTTCGCCGAAAATCATAAAAAATACGAAACGACAGAAACGAAAATCGACATGGAGAATAAACTGATTGCCTGTTGCGGTTTGAATTGTGAGACTTGCGAGGCTCGCATTGCCACAATAAACAACGATGACAAGCTCCGAGAAGAAACAGCAGAGAAATGGAGGCAGATGAATGGAACAGATGCAATAACGGCAGAAACAATCAACTGCATGGGTTGCAGAACCGAGGGAGTGAAGTTTCCTTATTGCGACGGTATGTGCCAAATCCGTAAGTGCGTAAGAGAAAAAGGCTTTGAAACCTGCGGAGATTGCTCTCAGATTGAGGCTTGCGAACAGGTCGGAATGATACTCAAAAGTCTTCCCGAGGCAAAAGCCAACTTGCAATCGCTAAAATCCTAAATCGAATTGTAGTTACCGAAAAACGTTGATTTGTTTGGGGATACGAAAGATTTTACATATCTTTGCAACTCCAAAACAAGATGTTGAGTTTTATAAAGTTCACAGAAATATGAATTCAAGAAAATTGATTTTGGCTATCAATCCGGGTTCTACATCCACCAAGATAGCAGTCTATAACGAAGAAGAGCAACTCTATGTCAAGAATTTGAAACATTCGGCAGAGGAGATTGCAAAATACAACTGCATTGCAGACCAATACGAGTTTAGAAAAAACATCGTACTCGAAGAGGTCAAGGCAGCAGGCTTTGACATCAAAGATTTCAAAGTGATTGTCGGAAGAGGCGGTTTGGTAAAACCAATCTCTTCGGGCGTATGGAGAGTTAATGATGCGATGTTGGAAGACTTGAAAAAAGGAGTTTCGGGACAACACGCCTGCAATTTGGGCGGTTTGATTGCTCACGACATTGCTTCTTCTTTGGAAAATGTTCCGGCAATCATTGCAGACCCTGTGGTAGTTGATGAAATGCAGCCTTTGGCAAGAGTAAGCGGACATCCGGCTTTCCCTCGTCAGAGCATATTCCACGCTCTTAACCAAAAGGCAATAGCAAGACGCTATGCCAAAGACCACAACAAGAAATATGAAGACTTGAATTTGATTGTCGTTCACTTGGGTGGCGGTGTGAGTGTGGGCGTTCACCAAAACGGATTGGTCATCGATGTCAATCAGGCTTTGGACGGCGAAGGTCCTTTCTCACCTGAGAGAACAGGTTCTTTGCCTGTCAATCAGATTGTCAATGCTTGCTTTAGCGGAAAGTACACCAAAGAGCAGATAAAGAAGATGATTGTGGGCGAAGGCGGCTTTGTGGCTTATCTTGGCACCAATGACGCTTACGAAGTCGAGACAAAAGCAAAAGAGGGAAGCAAAGAACACGCTTTCATTCAGTCTGCAATGGCTTACCAAGTGGCAAAAGAAATCGGAGCTGCGGCAACAGTGTTGAATGGAAAGGTAGATGCCATAATCCTTACGGGAGGTATCGCAAAGGGAAAGCCGTTTGACGACGAGGTTATCGAGAGAGTGAAATTCATTGCCCCCGTCGAAGTGTATGCAGGCGAAGATGAAATGGGTGCTTTGGCAATGAACGCAACCATGTTCTTGAACAATGAAATAGAATGCAAGGAATATAAATAGTAAACAGACTGTTTAATTGCACAAAACCAAAATCGGGAGAGCTTCAATCGAAACTCTCCCGATTTGTTTTATCAGAATGTCGAAGCAAATCGACATCCCGCAAGTGTAAAACTTGTTTTCTGATTAAAATCTTATGCCGAAAGTTGCCTGAACTATGTGATTGCTCTTTTCTATCGAAGCAATAGCTCCGTCATAGAACTGATAGTTGCCGTTAGTTCTGATATTGGCATAACCAAGGTCGAACAAATAGTGCTTGGTCTTGTATCCGAAACCTGCACTTATGGTGTTCATTGCTGCATCGTTAGGTTCGTTGTAAGGATTGCTCATAAAGGAGTATCCACATCTGAGGGCAAGCATTCCGAGCTTCAATTCTCCTCCCAATCTCAAAGTGTGAGCTGCTCTGAAAAGGTCTTCGACCACACTGTTGAGCTGATTTTCGTAAAGCAAATCGTTGTCAAAACGATACTTCATGCTGCTATAATCTGCAAATTCGTAGTCTGCACTTATCGTTCCTCCGATTGCAGAGCTGTTGTTGCCGAGAACCAATGCCATACTGCCCAAAAAGCGGAACGGACTTTGAATTGCATACTCGAAAGTAGGAGCTACACTGCCTGCATAGGTGTTATATTTTACCTCCGAGCAGTAATTGTCTTCCATTGCGTAGTATGTAGGGGTGTGAATGGCAAGTCCGAACCTCAACATATTGATTGGCTTTACTATAACGCCGGCTTTGAAGTTTATTCCCACGCTCGAGAGTTCTTGAATTTCGTTATAGGTATAGTAACCGTTGCTTTCGCCTGCCGCATCAAACCTTTCCTCAGAGAAAGAGCTGACACTCTTGTAGTAAGCACAAGGCATACCCATCGTTGTTCCGAAATAGAACCAATCATCGACGTTTCCGCTGAAAGAGAACGAAAATTCATTGAGATAACCTGTCTCTTTGATTGTTTTGAGTTGTGAGAATGTTCCGCTCTCATAAATAGAACTCAAAACTCCGTTTGAATCCAAATCGACAACTCCTGCTCTTATAAAATCGTTCTCTGCATCTTGAGCATAGACTATTGCATCTAACACAACATCATTGACAAATGACGAGCCTAAGTTGCTTCTCATCATTGTCTTTCGAGAGTTGAAGTTCTTCAAACGGTTAATTCCGAAAGAGAGTTGAACATATTTCAAACCGGAACTTTCTGCCGGTATTGTACCTACAAGGGCGAAGTTGCCATAGTTAAATCCTGTTCTGTCATCACTGAAAGACTTGCCTTCAATGTCTGCATCGGTAAAGTTGAAGTTTATTCCCGAAGAGAAGGTAAGCTCGCTTTTTTTGTACAAACCCAAGCCTGCGGGATTGAAATGTGAAGACATGATGTCTCCTCCCACCGCTCCGATTGCTCCCGAACGCGAAATATAGTTTGCAGTTCCGTTAAGACCATACTGACTCAACCATAAAGAATAGTCAGGAGAGACTTGTGCGTTCAGACTTGCGAAAGCACAAATCGATAATGCTAATATGAATATCTTTTTCATTGTTTTGTTGTTTTTGTTCTTTGGTTTTCGATTGTTATCTCCTTATCGAGTGTGAAGAACCCGAACTGCTGCGAGACGAAGAGCCCGAACCCATGCTTCTGCTGCTGCTTGAGCTGCTGCTTCTCGAAGGAGAAGAATATGTACTCCTGCTGTTGGAACGATAATTCTGCTGTGAGGAAGAACGATTTATGCTTCTGTTTGTCGAAGGTCTGCTCACAGAGTTTGAACGGTTGATGTTGCGGTTCGATTTTATCGTCGAAGGTGTTGTTTTTCTGCTTTGTGCAGGAGGATTGTAAGTATTTTTGCTTCGATTGGTGGTTATGGTCGAAGGGTTTGAAGTGCGGTTGATTGGTTTGGTGCTTCCGCCAATGGTTTTTGTTGCTCCGGTTGTGCGTTGCATTGGTTTTGCAAGCGGTTTTGAAGCATTGGTTGGTTGATTCGAGCGAGAGATTGCAGGCTTTCCAGCACTCGGAGCAGTCAATGAGCCTGCCGAAGTTGCATTGCGGTTCAATGTAGCATTGCCTCTTGACAAAGTATTTGCAGAACCTGTTCCGAGATTTCTCGAAAGCTTTGTTCCATCGATGTTTCCTGCTCTTGTTATCGCTCCTTCGCCTCTGCGAATATATCCCGTGCCTGTCGAAATTCCTCTGTAAAGATTTGAGTTGTGGTCATGGCTGTTGTAGTAACATATATCGTGATGTGGATAATGATGATGGCAACAGTGGTGATGATGATACGGATAGTAGTAAGGACTATACCAAGACCAATAGAAAGGATCGTACCAACGAGAATAATAAGTCGGATACCACCAACTGTAACCCAGGTAAATGGACGTTCCCCAATAGAAAGGGTCGTACGTGTACCAATACATATTGGTATAATAGTCCGCATAGTAGTCGTAATATATCACAGGAGAGTGAAATCTTCTGATTCTCGCACTGTAAGCGTAGTCATAATAATCGTCTTCGTCGTAGTCGATGTAGCCCGAAGCCGATTGCTCTTGAAGAGTGTCTGCAACAGAGTTCTGATTCGTTGTTTCGGGGTTTTGAATTACCTCTCTGTACGAATTGGTTTGCTTTACGAAGTTCGCATCTTGATAGACATAATCCGTACTTCTTGCAGGAGTGTCGTTTTTCAAGTATTCTTCATCGTCAGAAGTTGAATACACATCGTCGCAACTTGCTGCTGTCAAAGCGGCGTTGCAACCCGAAAACATAAGACCTGAAAAGGTCGTAACAACTGCCAACACCAAAGTCGGCATACCTAATTTCCTGATTTTCATAATACCACTTCTTGTTTTTATTGCTTCAAAAAATATTTTTGTACTTTTGCACGGTGTTTACAAGGGGCAAAAGTACTAATTTTTTCTTTTGCTTCCAAATACTTAGACATAATAATGAGACAAAAAGTTTAGCAATATGGCAAAAGATTTCGTAAAACGGTCGGAAAATTACTCCGAATGGTACAATGAATTGGTTGTTAGAGCCGACTTGGCAGAGAATTCGTCTGTCAGAGGTTGCATGGTGATAAAACCTTACGGCTATGCGATATGGGAAAAGATGCAATCGGCACTGGATAGTATGTTTAAGGCAACGGGACATCAAAATGCGTACTTTCCGTTGTTCATTCCAAAGTCGTTTTTTGAGAAAGAAGCAGAACACGTCGAGGGTTTTGCAAAGGAATGTGCCGTTGTAACTCACCACAGGCTCACTCCGAAAAAAGATGGCACCGCAGGATTGGAACCCGATCCCGATGCAAAACTCGAAGAAGAGCTTATCGTAAGACCGACTTCCGAAACCATTATATGGGATACTTACAAACGCTGGATAAAATCGTACAGAGACCTTCCTATTCTTTGCAATCAGTGGGCAAATGTGGTACGTTGGGAAATGAGAACGAGAATGTTTTTGAGAACAGCGGAGTTTTTGTGGCAGGAAGGACACACTGCTCACGCCACAAGGGAGGAAGCAGAAGCAGAAGCCAAAAAAATGTTGAATGTATATGCCGACTTTGCAGAAAAATTCATGGCTGTGCCTGTGATAAAAGGCGTAAAGTCGCCAAACGAACGCTTTGCAGGAGCGGTAGATACCTATTGCATCGAGGCAATGATGCAAGACGGCAAGGCACTTCAAGCAGGTACTTCACACTTTTTGGGACAAAATTTCGCAAAAGCCTTCGATGTCAAGTTCCTTTCAAAAGAAAACAAATTAGAATACGTATGGGCTACCTCGTGGGGGGTTTCCACACGATTGATGGGGGCGCTTATCATGACGCATTCGGACGATGAGGGTTTGGTATTGCCGCCTGCACTCGCTCCAATTCAAGTTGTTATAATCCCAATCTTCAAAACCGAAGAAGAATGTGAGAAAATCAACCAACAAGCCCAAAGAATAAAAACCACACTCGAACAACAAGGCATAAGCGTTCGCTATGACGACCGCCGAGAATACAAACCCGGCTGGAAATTCCACGAATATGAGTTTAAGGGAGTGCCTTTGAGAATAACCATCGGGGCAAGAGACTTGGCAGAAGGCAAATGCGAGATTGCAAGACGAGACACCATGAACAAGGAGCTTGTAAATATTGACACGGTTACAGAACTTGTCAAGCCGACACTCGACGATATTCAATCAAACCTTTACAACAGAGCGCTCCAATACCGATTGGACAACACCCGAAAGGCAGATACTTGGGAAGAATTTGTCGATATATTGGAACACAAAGGCGGATTTATCTCTGCACACTGGGACGGAACACCCGAAACCGAAGAGAAAATCAAGGAACTCACCAAGGCGACAATCCGTTGCATACCTTTTGACAACGAAAAAGAAGAAGGCAGATGCGTATATAGCGGAAAACCATCATCACAAAGAGTAATCTTTGCAAAAGCATACTAATCGAAGATAACAAAACGGCGTTTTGAAAAAATAAAACGCCGTTCTATTTTGTTGAAAGGGCGATTTGGCAGAATAACTCGCTGTTTTATTTTACCAAATCGCCCTTTTATTTTTGCCAAAACAGGATTATCAAAAAAAATTCGGCTTGATAATCGAATTATCATCGCAAGATAATGGTATTATCTTGGCGTGATAATGGTATTATCTTCACATGATAATCAGATTATCATAGTGTGATAATCCGATTATCAACAAGAAAAAATTTTGATAATCCTGTTATCAACCGCATGTAGTGCAGAAAAGAGAGCAAAAATCGAAGAAAATATGAACGTTTTTGCCATTCAATTTTTACCAAACAAAAACAGGTATTCCTATGTCGCCCTATGGCGTCCTGTTTTCTGAGCAATACTTTTTCAAAAGGGTGTCCGGGTGAAATAAAAACGGCGATTTTTTTGCATAGAACGGGAATTGGAGTTTTTGTCGGCTTATTTTTGTACCTTTGCACGCACGTATCAACTATACTACAATGGGAAACATATTGGCAATAGTGGGAAGACCAAATGTCGGAAAATCGACTTTGTTTAATCGTCTGACCGAAACAAGAGACGCAATCATTCACTCCGAAGCAGGTGTTACAAGAGACCGCCACTACGGAAAGTGTTCTTGGAACGGCAAAGAGTTCTCTGTGATTGACACAGGTGGCTATATTATAGGAAGCGAAGATTGTTTTGAAGAAGAAATTCGCAAACAGGTCAAGCTGGCTGTTGAAGAAGCCGACGTGATTTTGTTTTTGGTCGATGTGAAAGAGGGATTGACTTCGAGCGATGAAGATGTTGCAGATATGTTGCGACGTTCCGACAAAAAAGTGCTTCTTGCTGCAAACAAGGTTGATAGTGCTTTGAGAGCAAATGACCATGTGGAGTTTTATTCTTTGGGATTGGGAGACATTTATACCATATCTGCCGTAAATGGTTCGGGAACGGGAGAGCTGTTGGACGAAGTCGTGAAGAATTTCAACACCGAAGAGAGCTTTGAAGACGAGTATGCAGGCATTCCGAAGATTGCTGTAATCGGAAGACCCAACGTAGGAAAAAGCTCTTTGATAAATGCAATCATCGGACAGCCGAGAAACATTGTTCACAACGCCGCAGGAACAACACGAGACGCCCTCAGCACCCGCTATAACCTTTTCGGATTTGATTTTCTCATTGTAGATACTGCCGGAATCAGGAAGAAAAACAAAGAAATGGAAGATGTGGAGTTCTATTCCGTCATGCGTTCGATACGTTCGATAGAAACGGCAGATGTATGTGTGCTGATGATAGATGCTTCCGAAGGATTGCAGGCACAAGACCTCAACCTCTTCTCACTCGTTCAGCGAAACAACAAAGGCGTTGTGATAGTTGTAAACAAATGGGACTTGATTGACAAAGACGGAAAGACACATTTGGAATTTGAACAGAAGATAAAAAGCAAAATTGCTCCGTTTGACGATGTGCCAATCATCTTTACGTCGGTGATAAACAAGCAAAGAATATATAAGGTATTGGAAACGGCAAGAGAAGTCTATGCTTCACGCAGCCGACAGATTACAACCTCGGAGTTAAACGAGCGATTGCTCCCTATTGTCAAAGAACAAAACCCTCCTCCTGCCTACAAAGGAAAATATGTCAAGATAAAATACATAACGCAGCTCAAAACACCCTATCCGCAGTTCGTTTTTTACTGCAATCTTCCCCAATACGTCAAAGAACCCTACAAAAGATTTGTCGAAAACCGCCTGAGAGAGATGTACAACTTCAAGGGAGTTCCGATAACAATCTATTTCCGTGCCAAATAGTTTGAAAACACTTTTGCAAAATGGAAGTAAGGATTGACAAATGGCTGTGGGCTGTAAGGCTTTACAAAACTCGTTCGCTTGCAAGTGAGGCTTGCAGGTTGGGAAAGGTCGTTTGTAATGGTACAAAGGTCAAACCCTCACACGAAGTAAAGGAAAACGATATTTATCAAATCAATATCGACCAACTGCACCGAAAAGTGAGAGTAGTACAACTTCTTTCCAACCGAGTGGGAGCAAAAGATGTTGCAAAATATATGGAAGACCTCACTCCGCAAGAAGAATATGAGAGAATAAAACTTGCAAGGCAGAGTGCCTTTGAGGCAAGAGACCGCGGAACAGGCAGACCGAGCAAACGCGACAGGCGAATGCTCGAAAACTTCAAGCAGGAAGGATTTTGAAAAACATCGATTTACAATCACAAAAAAAACATAACTTACGATGAAAACACTCTCTTTTTGGCTGATGAATGCTCGAAAAACTTCACTGATGCAAAGTCTCATGCCTGCGGTTCTTGCAGTTGTCATGGCACTTGGCAGTGAAGACTTCAACATTTGGCTTGCTCTTGCGGCAGTTGCAGGAGTTATGGCTGCACATTTGGGAATGAATCTTGCAGATGACTATTTTGATTATAAGGTAGGCACATCCGAGAGTCGAAAGCACCTTGTCAGACAAGGATTTCGTGCAAGGCTTGTGAAATATCCTTACCTTACCGACGGTTCTGCCACACTTGCAGATTTGAGACGGGCAATCATTTTGTTTTTGGCTTTTGCCGCTCTTTTGGGAGGCTGTGTTTTGGCTTTCAGAGGCAGAAATGTGCTTTGGATTGCTCTTGTTACTTTGTTTTTGGGCTTGTTCTATTCTGCCGAACCGCTGAAACTGTCATACAGAGGCTTGGGAGAATTGGTCATAGGGCTGATTTTCGGACCGCTTTTGATGAGCGGAGTATATATTGCGGCTTCCGGTCATTTCGATACTTCGATAATATGGGTTTCTATCCCCGTAGGATTGTTGGTAATCAACATTCTGTTTACTCACAGCTTCATTGACCAGGCTGCAGACAGAGCTTCGGGAAAGAAAACCCTCGCAGTCTTGCTCTCAAACGACAAAGCAAACTTTGCAGTGAGCGTTTTGTTGAACATTGTTCCCTTTGCTGCAATCATTGTTGCTGTTTTGGCAGGCTATCTTCACTATGCGTATCTTGCAGTTCTGCTTGTACTTCCGAGAGCCTTGTGGTTGTTGCACTCTCTCAAAGCCTTTGCAGACAAAAAAGAGATAAACACCGACCGTCCTCCCAAATTTTTGGGAAGAATGGAGAATTGGGAAGCGATAAAGCAAAACGGAATAGATTGGTTTATGATAAGATGGTATTGTGCAAGGAATATAATATCCGATTTCTGCCTTATCATCGCAGTAGTTACTATTATATTGATATTATGCAGGTAAAACAATTATGCTACTTGGCAAAATGGTTTGTCGGGGCAAGGTTTTTCGGAAAGAAAAAGCCTCTTCAAAGCGTCATATTCATATCTGACAAATGCAACTTGAAGTGTAAGCATTGCAGTGTCTATAATTATGAGAACCCAAACGTCAAAACTTTTGAGCAAATCCGCAAGGAGTTGGAGTATTGTTACTCTTTGGGAAGTCGGTTTGTCGATTTTGAGGGAGGAGAGCCTTTCATTTGGGAAGACAACGGCAAAAGGATTGACGATTTGGTCGATTTGGCAAAGCAGATTGGCTTCTACTCCTGCACAATCACCACAAACGCTCAACGACCTTTCGTAAATTCGAGAGCAGACAGCATTTGGGTGAGCCTTGACGGCGTAGGACAATGGCATGAACAAATAAGAGGCAGGGGAACGTTTGAAAGGTTGGAAAAAAACATCGCAACCTGCAACCACAAAGCCCTTTCGGCAAACATGGCAATCAATACGCTCAACTACCAAGGCGTTGCACCGACGATAGAGTATGTAAAAAACAGCCCTTACTTCAAATCCATATCGCTAAACTTCCATACACCGTTTGAAGGTACCGAATATTTGGCGTTAGACATGGAAAAACGTGCCGAAATCATCGACTTGATTTTGGATTACAAGAAGAAAGGCTATCCGATAATGAACTCTGCCACAGGATTGAAGAAGATGAAACGCTTGGACTTCACTCCCGAATGTTGGGTTACCAACTTTATCTTTTCGGACGGCACAAAATTGGCTCAATGTGTGGGAAAAGAACAAGGCGTTTGCGACAAATGCGGCTTCTGTATGGCGGCAGAAATGAACGCAGTCTTCAATTTCCGTCCTGAAACCATAATTGCAGGATTGAAATTGCGACTTTGATGATAAGTCGTCCCGTTGCAATACCCTTAATTCTGCTTATTGCAGCGATAATTCTGCTCGATTGTTTCGCTCCTGCCTTTGTTGTGGGAGAACATTACTCTTTGCACCTTGACGAAGCCGAGAGTTTTCGCTGCAAAATAACAGAAGAAAACACTCCCAAAAAGAATTGGCACTGCTACACAGCCAAAGTAACTCACTACTTTGACGGACAAAAGTGGCAAAAGACCAAAGGCAAAATCCTGCTCTGCATTCCACGCTCAGAAAAGCTGCACTTGGAATACGCAAGCCTTGTAGAAAGCAACTCAAAGCCCCGATTGATAGAAAATTATCCCCAAAGCGACTTCGACTACAAGAAATTCATGCAACGAAAGAGAATATTCCACACCATATATGCAACAAACTATACACTCCCTTCTGCTCCCGAGAACAAAGACTTGCAATATTATGCACACAAATGCAACACCCTTTTGAAACAAAGGATAAACCGCTCCGAATTGACAAGCGAAAACAAAGCCCTTGCAAGCTCTCTGCTTTTGGGAGACAAAAAAAACTTGGACCAAGAAGTGAGAAAGAGCTTCTCTGCCGCAGGAATAGCACACATATTGTGCGTATCGGGCTTGCATATAGGCTTGATTGTCGCCATGTTCGACATTTTGTTGAAATACCTTCACCTTTTGGGCATCAAAGGCTTCTGCCTCAACTTCAGGCTCGCAGAAGACGGCTTTGCTCAAATCACAGCCGGTAAACATACCTAGCATACGCACATAGGCCTTGCGGTCGGTGTGAAGGGATACATCCTGTTGCTCACAGGTGAGAATGCTGACCCTGAGCTGGTCCTTGTCGCTGGCAAGCGAGACTCCCGCTTCCTGAAGGGCTTCGAGTTCGGCGAGGCTTCTGCGGAGATTGTCAGAGAGCAGGGCGTTAAGCTCTATCTGCTTGTCCAGAAGAACAAT
>JAEDJL010000066.1 GCA_016296345.1 Bacteroidales bacterium
CTCTATGCGACCTATCTATTCCCCACTTCCGAACAATCGCAAATGCAAAGCATAGTCCGCTTCAACGGTCAGAACGACAACTACGAACTTATTGTCGGATTGGAATGGATTTTTTCGCTTTCGGCAACCGTTTTCGACATAGAGAACATTGCAGCAGGCATATTCTATCGTTCAAACGATGCAATGATAATCACGCTCAGGTATCGCTTCAACGAATTGACCGCAGGCTTGGCATACGATGTCAATCTCTCGTCGCTGAGCAAGGTTTCCCACACCTACGGAGCAGTGGAATTGTGGGCAAGTTATGGAATAAACAGATTTAAGTATAAACGACAAACAAAAACAATACCATGTCCAACCTTCTAAAAACAACAACGATTATTGTGAGCCTTCTTTTCTGCTGTCTATCGACTGCAACGGCTCAGGAGAAATATGCAAAAGCATACGAGAAAAAAGGAGATGCCGCCTTCGAGAGCGGATATTATGAAGAGGCACTTGAATGTTATGCCTTGGGACGACGATTTGTCCTCAAACCACTTTCTCTCTTCTACAAAAGTGGCGAGGCTTGCAGAATGCTCAAAGACTATGACAAGGCAGAGTATTGGTATCAAAAAGTGTTGATAGAGAACGACACTCTCAACATCAATACTGCTTTCCCTATGTTGTACCTTCATTTGGCAGAAGTGGCAAAGTGCAACGGCAATATCATACAGGCACAACATTTTCTCAATACCTGCCTTTTGGATTGTCCCGACATACAGATACGAAAGCAGGCAAAGCGAGAGCTGAACTCCATAAAGTGGATTTTTGACAACGATACACCCGAAGAAAACACCATTGTGGTAAATCTTGGCAGCAATGTGAACAACTCTTTCTCACAATCGGGAACATACGTCCTCAATGACAGCCTGCTATACTTCACCTCACCAATCTACAAAGAGAAATACCAAGACGGAGAGTTCGTTTACACCGATATTTACGACCAAATCTTTGTCAGCAACATTGATGAAGACTTCTATACCCCTGCAAAACCCTTGGAACACGAAAGAATAAACACCAAAAAGTGGAACTATTCCAATTTCTTTCTCGACACCATAACGCAGACAGTTTATTTCAACTGCACCAAAAAGTCTTCCGGGAAGGACAATATTCAGATATATTTTAGTAAATATACCGAGGGCAAGTGGTCGAAGCCCCAAGTGTTCAAACCTGCATACGACAAAAATTCCTCAAACACCTGTCCCGTGATAGCAAGAGACGAAGAGGACGGACAAACACTGATGTATTTCAGCAGCAACCGACAGGGAGGCTTTGGCGGATTTGACATCTGGTACATAGACTTGACAAGCGAAAACCCTGTTGCGGTCAATCTCGGAAGTACAATCAACACTTGCGGAAATGAAATCACTCCTCACTACTGCCAAGACGAAGAAGCACTTTATTTCTCTTCGGACACCCACCCGGGATTTGGCGGATTTGACATCTTTCGTAGCGAAGGCTGGTTGCAACGCTGGACAACGCCCGAAAATCTTCTCATGCCAATCAACTCATACGCCAACGACATCTATCCTTTTGTTACCCTTTCTGCCGAACAAGGCTACTTTACATCCAACCGAAGCAGTGAAAACAACACCAAGAACAAGACCTGTTGCAACGACCTCTACCGTTGGGACAAGCAACTGCCGAAAGTGCCTACCGAACAGGTGGTCAAAGCCAAGTCGGCATTCAATCCGGCTTTTGATTTGCCGATTAGTCTGTATTTTCACAACGATGAGCCTAACCCCGGCTCGACCGATACGCTTACAACCACCGACTATGCAAACTGTTACCGCGATTACAGAGCGTTGAGCAACCTCTACAAGGCCAACTGCTCCAAAGGCTTGTCCGACAGCTTGGAAACCAAAGCCGTTTCGATGATGGAAGAATTCTTTTCGGGCAAGATAGACAAAGGAATGCAGAAGTTGGAACTTTTGGCAGGCTACCTTTTGGAAAAGCTGCAAGAAGGACACTCTGTAAGCCTGCAAGTGAGAGGATATGCCTCGGCTTTGCACAACGAAGATTACAATTACAAGCTCTCGCAACGCCGAATAGTCAGTTTGGAGAACTATCTGCGAAATTGGAACGGCGGAGCTTTGAGAGGCTACTTTGAAACACTTAACGAAAACGGAGTTCCCTTGATACAAATAGTCAGAATGCCTTTCGGTAAGTTGGAAAGCCGCAGCGACAATCCCGAAACACTCGAAGAAAAACGCCGCAGCGTCTTCACCTTCTCGGCAATGGAAGAAAGAAGAATAGAGATAAGAGTAGTCAATGTGCGATAAGCAAAAAATAAAAGCAACCGACTGACCTGCCCACCCCGCCTATCGCTTAGCTTTACGCAAAGGCTGAAAGCAGGTCGCCCCTTTGTGGCGTAAGGACTATTGTTGTTGCCTTGTTTTCGGGCTGAAAGTCCAAAAGCCTTACTTAGGTATCCACCCGATGTAGAGGAAATTTTGCGTAAAATCTTGGAAAGATTGCACGATTAAAGCGAAAATTGCATACCTTTGCGAGTTGAAGATAATCGAATATAATAAACTATGAGTTTAGAATATCAAAGCAAATTAAACCAACTCCTCATTTCGGGTAGAAAATTAGTGAGATAAGGACACTGGTGGAGGCTCTGCGTTTTCGAGTGGGCAAAAGCGTTCTACTATCTTCCGTTCGGGAGAAAACTTGTTATTGTTTTGTATTTCACAATATCAATTAAGTTTCCGCAAGCAAATTATTTAACATTTGGCGGTCTCTTAAGCCCGAATGCTTGCGAAATTTGGAGGTCAGTCGATGGTCGGGTCGATTTTTTCGAGTATTTGAGCGTTAAGCAATTCTCTGTGTTTCAAGTGTTTGCAAAATAAGTGTTGATTTGGGTAAAATAAGTGAGGCTTTTTTTGAAAAAAGACGAAGTCTTTTGCTCACTAAGTCTTC
>JAEDJL010000045.1 GCA_016296345.1 Bacteroidales bacterium
GCCTTGTTACTCTCAATTTGATTGTATATCCGACTTACAATGATACTATAACGGCGGAGATATGCGACAACGAGACTTACACCCAATTTGGTTTTAATGTCTCGGAACAAGGAATATATACACAACAACTTCAAAGCATACATGGTTGCGACAGTCTTGTTTCGCTTAATTTAATAGTTCTTCCAACATATAGAGATACTATAACGGCAGAGATATGCGATAGTGAAGTCTATGCACAATTTGGTTTCAATACATCAGAAGCAGGGTATCACACACAAACACTTCAGAGAGAGAATGGTTGTGATAGTGTCATAGTGCTTAATCTGATTGTACACCCGACTTACAATGATACAATTACAGCAGGAATATGCGATAATGAGACTTACACTCAGTTTGGTTTTGATGTCTCGGAGCAAGGATTATACACACAACATTTGCAAAGCATATACGGTTGCGACAGTCTTGTTACGCTCAACTTGCTGGTACACCCGACTTATAACGATACCATAATGGCAGAGATATGCGACAATGAAACTTACACTCAATTTGGTTTTAATGTCTCGGAACAAGGTTTATATACTCAACATCTTCAAAGCATACATGGTTGTGATAGTCTTGTTTCGCTTAATTTAACAGTTCTTCCAACATATAGAGATACTATAACGGCAGAGATATGCGATAGTGAAGTCTATGCACAATTTGGTTTCAATACATCAGAAGCAGGGTATCACACACAAACACTTCAGAGAGAGAATGGTTGTGATAGTGTCATAGTGCTTAATCTGATTGTACACCCGACTTACAATGATACAATTACAGCAGGAATATGCGATAATGAGACTTACACTCAGTTTGGTTTTGATGTCTCGGAGCAAGGATTATACACACAACATTTGCAAAGCATATACGGTTGCGACAGTCTTGTTACGCTCAACTTGCTGGTACACCCGACTTATAACGATACCATAATGGCAGAGATATGCGATAATGAAACCTATGCACAATTTGGCTTCAATGCTTCGGAGCCGGGGTGCCATACACAACATTTGCAAAGCATATATGGTTGCGACAGTCTTGTTACTCTGAACCTTACAGTTTACCCTACATTCAGAGATACCACTCATGTGGAGATTTGTCAGGGAGACAGGTATCAAAGAGACGGATTTTCAGCCGAAACCACAGGAATATACGTTCAAAATCTTCAAACCACACATGGTTGTGATAGTATATTGGTACTCGATTTGGTTGTGTTCCCAACGTATAATGATACAATAATTGCGGAGACTTGTGAGGGTGAGCCGTACGAACAGAACGGATTTTATGCAGACAGGACGGGATGTTATAAGCAATTCCTTCAAACCACACATGGTTGCGATAGTACGGTGGTCTTGAATTTGAAAGTAAATCCTATATACAATCAAGACATAGAAGCCGATATTTGTGAAGATGAGACTTATCCGTTTGCAGGAGAGACTTATTCGGCACAAGGAATTTATGAGGTTCGCTTGCAAACCGCAAAAGGTTGCGACAGCGTGATAAATCTTTACTTGAATGTTCACCCGAAATACGAACAAGAGACAGACCGTCGGATATGTCAGGGAGAAACTTACATTGATAGAAATTTCCATGAATCAGAATCGGGAACATACAGAGCATACTATCAATCGATATGGGGTTGCGACAGTGTGATAGTACTTAATCTTGAAGTTGCTCCAGTATATACCGACACAATAAAGGCAGAAATAGAGTACGGTCAATTCTACAATGATAATGGTTTCTTTGAAAGCGAAAGAGGCTCTTATGTACAATATCTTACAACAGAGTATGGTTGCGACAGCGTGGTTGTGCTTTGGTTAGAATATTTGGACAGAAACCGCAAAGATATATTCGCTCCTGATGCCATTACGCCTCAAGATGAGATAAATAACAGCTTCTGTGTCTATCCGGAAGATGAGCAAGTGATACTTGAAGAATTGGTGATACTCAACAGAAATGGCACTGTTATCTTCTCGACAAAGAACTTTGACGAGTGTTGGAATGGTAAATACAAGGGTGGGTATGTGCCTCAGGGAGTTTACAAATATATGGTTGTTTATCACAGAGTTCGTACGCCCGATATGAAACAACGAAAGGTAGGTTCGATAATGGTGATGTACTAAAAGAAACAATTCAATCCCCCAAAATAAACAAAGGGTTGCTTTCTTGCGAGAGCAACCCTTTTCAATTTTCAATCTTATGTCAAACCATTCTAAAAGATATTTTTATCATTTTGGAACGAATGCTAACTTGAAGCCTACGCCGTGTTGGTTTACTATGTCCACGTATGGGTCTCTTCTTAGGTACTTTCTCAACTTAGTGATATAAACGTCCATGCTTCTTGCATTGAAGTAGGTGTCGTTCTTCCATACCTTTTGGAGAATGGTGCTTCTATCAACCACTTGGTTTGGAGCTTGGCAGAAGATTTTCAAAATCTCTGACTCTTTTGAAGTGAGCTTCATGTTCTCCTTGTCTCCTGTTTCGGGTACGGTGTAGGTTATCACCTGACGATTGTAGTCGAAGACGAAGTTTGAAAATTCAAAGATGCTCTCTTCGCCTTGTCCCAATCTCAATCGTCTTGTAACGGCACTTATTCTCATCAACAGCTCGTCCATAGAGAACGGCTTTGTAAGATAGTCGTCTGCTCCCAAAGAGAAGGCTTTCAATTTGTCTTCCTCCTGAGTGTGTCCTGTCAAAAAGATTATCGGAATATTTTTCTTGATTTCACGTATCTCCATTGCCGTTTCAAATCCGTCTTTCACCGGCATGGTAATATCCAAGATACATAGAGTGAAATCGTATTTGGTAAATACATCTACGGCAGCTCCTCCGTCCTTTGCCAAAACGCAGGCATATCCTTTTTGTTCCAAATAAGATTTGAGGATTGGACCAAGGTTAATGTCATCTTCTGCCAACAAAATTCTAATCTGTGTCATCTTATTTTTGTTTTTTTACTATTTAACAATCTAACTTATTAAAGGTTTAGTTTATTGTGCTAATTTGTGATTATTCGACAAAACGGAATAGTTTTTTCCACCTTATCTTGTTCAATCCGCTCTTGTCCTTGTTCACGCTCCACCAAACGAACGATGCTTTTCCCACAATGTGGTCTTCGGGTACGAAACCCCAATAGCGACTGTCCGCAGAGTTGTGGCGATTGTCGCCCTGCATCCAATAGTAGTCCATTTTGAAGGTGTATTCTCGTGCAAGTTTGCCATTGATATAGTAGTTGATGCCCTTCCGTTCGAGCTTGTTGCCCTCAAATACGGTGATTGCACGTTCGTAGAAGGCGAGGTTCTCTTCGTTAAGGGTGATTGTCATTCCTTTTTGCGGTATTTTGACAGGTCCATAGAAATCGACATTCCAATCATAGTCGGCTTTGTATGGGAAAAGATTGTTGTCGCCAAAGCCTTGCATCGTTGTAACAAGTTCAATCTTCTCGACGTATGGCAGGTTTTTGAGTTTTTCGATTATCTCTTTTGACAATGGGAGGGTGGCGTATGTTGCCGCTTTGGCAACGCTTGTGCTGTCTATGCCCATTTTGAGGAAAAATTCGTTCTTGTCATACATTTGCAAATCGGGGTGGAAGAATACCTTGCAGTGCAACTTGGTGTTGTTGTCCGTAATTGCAGAGTATTTGTAGCCCTCTTTGTGCAGCGGTGTTGCCTCTATGCCATACGGGTTGTCGTTTATGGCTTTTATCTGTTGAGTATTCAAGTCTATGTAACAATAAGCGTACATCATCGCCATATCTTCTTTCGATACGCCTATGTTGAGCAGCTCTTTTTCGTTGAGGGCATTGTTGTTTGTCGTGATTATTCGGTGAGTGAGTTGAAGGTTTTCGGGGTCTTCAATCTTTTGAGAGTTGATATATACTGCTCCGTTTTCGATTTTGAGAGTTTCTCCGGGCAGTCCGACACATCTTTTGATGAAGTTTTCTCTCTTATCGACAGGTCTTGCGATTATGTCTCCGAAGTGGTTCTTGTCGGAGTTCACGGCGTCCCAACCAAACTGCCTTACAAGCGAATAGTAGCTCACATTGCTCTGATAGGCTGTCGAAACGGTGTCGCCGTCCGGATAGTTGAACACAACCGCATCGCCTCTTTTGACCTTGCCAAAGCCCGGCAGTCTGTGGTATCCGAGTTGTATCCAATCGACGTAGGCTTTTGTCCCAATCAAAGGTATGCTGTGGTGCATAAGAGGCAGTGCCAAAGGAGTGTTTGGTATTCTCGGACCATACGACATTTGCGAAACAAAGAGGTAATCGCCAACCAAGAGCGATTTTTCCATCGATGAGGTTGGTATGTTGTACGATTGGAAACAGAATGTCTTGATTACCGTTGCTGCAACAATGGCAAACAAAATTGCATCTGCCCAATCTCTTGCCGTCGAAATCTTATAAGGCGGCAAATCTTTCGGATTGGTATAAGTGTCCTGCTTTCTGAAACCGAGAATAGGCAGAAAGACAAACGGAAACATGATTGAAAGCAACTGATACCAAAGAGAGTTTTTTCTGAAACACTTGTCTGTTTCGACAATCATCAACATCACAACAAATATGTTGATAAAAGGTATGAGGCAGTAGATGAACCACCAGAATTTTTTGCCGATAATCTTTACCCATACCCACAATCCATAGAACGGAACTAAGGCATACCAAGGTCTCACGCCTGCTTTTTCAAATATTTTCCACAAACCCACAACGCAAGCTGCAAGAGAGAGCAAAATCAATAAGAAGTAAATATCCATAATGCAGTAATTTTTCCCTTTTAATAATATCTCGCCTTTTCAAACGTTTTATCGGCGTATTTATTGCTTTGTTATGAAAGCATTTATTGTTTTGTTATGAAAAAGGTAATGTTGTTTCTGCTTGCGATACAGGCGTTTTCGCTGTTCGCACAAAAGAATAATGAAGATGTTTTGAAGATGTCAAACATCAAGGCGACGCAAACTCTCGGCATGATTGACTATTTTTATGTCGATACGACCGATTTGAATAAGATTTGCGAGAAAGGCATAGAGGCAATGCTCAAAGAGCTTGACCCTCACAGCGTTTTTATCGACAAAGACGAGGTTGCAAAGATGAACGAGCCTTTGGTGGGAAATTTTGACGGCATAGGGGTGAGCTTCCAACTGCTTGACGACACAATACACGTTGTAGATGTGATAAGCGGAGGACCTTCCGAAAAGGTGGGTGTGCTTGCCGGCGACAAGATTGTAAAGGTCGATGATATGCCTGCAACAGGCGACAGCATAAAAAACGACTGGGTTTTCAAGCATCTTCGAGGCAAGAAAGGAACAAAGGTAAGTGTGAGCGTGATAAGGGGCAGAAGCAAAACTCCCATAGTCTTTGAGATTAAGAGAGACAAAATTCCGATTAACAGCATCGACACTTGGTTTATGATAGACAAGGAAATCGGCTACATACGCCTCAATCGTTTTGCTCAAAGCTCCAACGAAGAAATGGTTCAGGCAATAACAGACTTGCAGTCTGAGGGAATGCAGAGCCTTATTCTCGATTTGAGAGGCAACGGAGGCGGATACCTCAATGTGGCAGTCGATATTTGCGACCAATTCCTCAGTGGCGACAAGCTGATAGTCTATACCAAGGGAGCAAAGTCTCCTCGTCAGGAGTTGAAAGCTCAAAAGAAAGGATTGTTTGAGCAAGGCAGACTTGTGATAATGGTAGATGAGAGTTCGGCTTCGGCATCTGAAATCCTCTCGGGAGCTGTTCAAGATTGGGATAGGGGAGTTATTGTCGGCAGAAGGACTTTCGGAAAAGGTTTAGTGCAGAGACCGTTCGATATGTACGACGGTTCGCAAATCAGATTGACCACTTCTCGCTACTATACCCCGAGCGGTCGTTGCATACAGAAGCCTTACAACGGCGGAGTGGAGGAATACCAAATGGATTACTACAATCGTCTCTCCCATGGTGAACTTTTGAGTGCCGATTCTGTTCATTTTGCCGACTCTCTTCGTTGTTTTACCTCGGGAAACAGGCTGGTGTATGGCGGAGGCGGCATTATGCCCGATGTCTTTGTGCCTATCGATACAATGAGAGCCTCAGACTATATGATTAACCTGCGTTCAAAGGGCTTGTTTAACAGCTTTGCACTTAATTGGGTAGAAGAAAACCGCGAGCAATTTTTGCAAAAAGCACCCACATACGACAAGTTCTCGAAAGAATATGAGAAGATGAATGTTTTGAGCGAGTTTGAAAAGTATTCAGAACAAGAGGGAGTGAGCCGCAATACCATAAAGAAAGAATGGGTGAACATTATGGTGAGCGATTATCTCAAAAAGGAGATGGCAGATACAACTGCAAGCAGCTACGAAAGCTATTCCGACTATGCCGAAAGCCTCATTTCGGACGACAAGATGCTCAAAGAGATAATGCAAAAGGCAAAAGAGGAAGACAAAAAGAACGAACTAATCAACAAAGAGTCCGACAAATACATCGCTTCTACCCTCAAAGCACTCATTGCACGCAATCTTTACGGAGTGAAGTACTACTACATGACAACCTTTGAAAATGACAGAGAACTGAAAGAGGCAATCGATGTGTTGAAAGACAACAAGCGATATAACTCAATTCTCAAAGCACAAAAATAAAACGGCGAATTGTCGCAATAAAACGCCGTTTCATTCGAGCAGAATGGCGTTTTATTTTAGCGAAATGGCGTTTTATCTCAGGCGTTGCAATATTTGGAAATAAAATACTGAAAATTAAACCATTAAAACAAAATTATCATGGAACAAAATTGTAAGAAAGCAGGAAAAGTTTGGATTGTGGCAGCTGCACTTGTGGTTGCGGCGTTTGCAATCGGTATTTCGGTCTATCAAGGTTTGAAAAAAGTCTCGATGGGCGAAAGAGTTGTAACGGTCAAAGGCAAAGCCGAAATGGAGGTAAAGGCGGATGTTGCCAGTATGTCGGTCAGATTTTCTGTCAAAAACAACTCTCTGAACGAGCTTTTGGCAGATGCCAAGGCAAAAAAAGCCATTGTGGTCGATTACCTCAAAGAGTTGGGCTTTAAGGAAGATGAGATATTTGTGGGAAATATCTCAATAAACGAGCAGGACTACAAGGACGCAACCTATAAGTTCTTCGGAAGTCAGAATATCAACGTGATAAGCCGCGACATCGACAAGGTAACCAAGCTGCAAGAGGGACTTGGTGATTTGTATGACAAAGGTGTCATACTCAATCAAGATTATTGGAATACCGGAGCAAGTTATGACATCACGGATATTGATTCTTTCAAACCGCAACTTATTGCCGAGAGCATGAAGAGTGCAAAGAAAGCAGGCGAACAGTTTGCCAAAGATGCAGACAGCAAACTCGGCAAGATGAAAACGGCATGGCAGGGTCAGATAACGATAGAAGATGTTGATGAAACCACGCCTCAAATCAAGCGTTGCAGGGTTGTAAGCACCATAACCTACTATTTGGAAGATTAAGTCAGAGCATCAGTTCGACGGCAGCTCGGTCTATCGTGTGCCAAGGCTGCAAGAGATATTCGGACGCTTTCTTCATTTGCTTGTCAAAGTGAGACAGGAATTGGGGAAAGCGTTCCTTTATGCTGTTGCGGTCAATCCCTTCCTTGCAACGAAGAAAGAGCATGACGTATTCGTTGTATCGGTCTTTTGGTGTGAGGAGTTCTTTTTCGGGAGCAAGACCTTGTTCTATCATGTCGATATATTGCCGGATGTTTGCCGGATTGTATGAGCGGCTTTCGGTGTCGAAGGAATGTGCCGAAGCTCCCAAGCCAAGGTATTCGACGCCTTGCCAATAGGAAGTGTTGTGTCGGGAGCGAAAACCGCTCTTGCAGTAGTTTGATACCTCATAGTGGTCGTATCCTGCGGCAGACAACTTGCTCATTGTAAGGTCAAACTGAGCCAAACTCTCCTCCTCGTCGGGCATGGCGAGCTTTCCTTTTGCCACAAGTTTGTCCAACATTGTGTTCTGCTCAATCGTCAGACTGTAACAGGAGAGATGTTCGCAGTTTAGTTCGATTGCTCTGTCTATGTTGGCTTCCCATTTTTTCAAAGTCTGGTTTGGCAGGTTGAACATCAGGTCTATGGATATGTTTTTGAAGCCTCGCTGTCTTGCAAGCCTTACTGCTTCGGTGGCTTTGAGGCTGTCGTGTCTTCGTCTGAGAAGTCGCAGGTCTGAGTTGTCAAAACTTTGAACGCCCATGCTCAAACGGTTAAATCCCAAACGCAGCAAACAATCCACATATTCCTTATTTATGTTTTCGGGATTGGCTTCTATTGTCAGCTCGCTGCAATCGGACAAATCGAAGTTGGCTTTTATGTTCTTTACAACAAACTCTGTCTGCTCGCAATCGAGACTGCTCGGAGTACCTCCGCCGATGTAGAGCGTCTGCACGGGAGTTTTGAGATACTCTTTCCTCGTTTGCATTTCTTTTGCAAGTGCTTTGAGGTAGTCGTTCTTGCTCTTGCGGCTTGCAACCGAGAAAAAATCGCAATAGATGCACTTTTGTGAGCAGTAAGGTATGTGAATGTACAATCCGGACATCTATTCTTCTTTTTTTAAGACTATTCTGAAAGTCGTTCCCTTGTTTATGGTCGATTGTTTGACGAAAATCTTGCCGTGATGATACTCTTCTATTATTCTCTTTGCAAGCGACAGTCCCATACCCCAGCCTCTTTCTTTGGTTGTAAAGCCGGCTTCAAACACCTTTTTGAATTGTTTTTTCGGCATTCCCTTGCCTGTGTCGCTCACATCGATGAACACACGTTTTGTATCTTCGGTCAAGTCGAGCGTGAGAGTACCTATACCGCCCATTGCGTCGATTGCGTTCTTTGAAAGGTTCTCGAGCGTCCACTCAATGAGACATTGGTTGATCGGAAGGACAATATCTGTATCTTGTGGCAGGTTCAGCACAAAGTTTACCTTCTTTGAACTTCTTGAAGACAGGTAAGCCATTGCGTTCTGCACAACAGGAATGATGTTTTGGGGCAACAACTCGGGATTTGTGCCTATTTGGGAAAAACGTTGCGTAATCATGTTCAGACGATTGATGTCTTTGGTTATTTCGTTGCATACTTCCTCGTTTTCGGGCTTCAAGCGAAGATACTCAACCCATGCAACAAGAGCCGAAATAGGTGTTCCAAGCTGGTGGGCTGTCTCTTTGTTCATGCCAATCCAAAGGGTAGTTTCTTCTGTCTTCTTCATGGCTTTGAAAAGTCGGAAGACAAGAAAGACAAAGAAGATTGTAATCAAAATAAATATCACAGGATAGTATTGAAGTGCAGTTATCAGGTGAGAGTGTTTGTAGAAAATCCTTGCATTGGGGAACTCGGGCAGATTGATTGTCCATACGTCGTTTTCGTCCTTCATTTCGGCAATGGTACTTTTGAGTTTGTCTCCCTGAATGTCCTTTTTGGCAATGTTTCCCGAAGCGATGACGATGCTTTCGGTGCTGTCGGTTATCACAACCGGTATCAAAACAGAATTGTTTACCAAATCCTCAAGAAAAGTCGTCGTAAAATATTTCAAAGTCTCCTTCAAATTGGTATAAACAGAGCTTTCGCTATAATACAACTTGAACTTCATGCCGCTGACGTTGTATTCAAAAGGAGGATTTTTGCTAAAACGTTTGAGAAGACTTCCTGCCAATACTTTTTGTCCCTCGGGTATGTCGATGTTTTGCGAAAGCTGTATGTTGTTAAACTCATCTGTGATGATGACAGGAATGTTTTTGTTGTTTACAATGAAGTCATAGTAGAAATTCAGCTCGGCATCTAAGGGCTGGGAGAGGATTATTTGGTGTGCCTTGACGAATTGTTGAAGTCGGAGCTGCTCTTCTTGTGCCGCCTTGTTGAAAAATTCGGTCGTATGTTCGACAAAACGTGCCCTTCGGCTGACAGCATTTGCCCACAGCTCTATTTTCTTTTGTTCTTCTTGTTGCAGTTGGACTATAATCTGGTTTATTTCGACAAAAAAGACGAAAATAATGACGAAACCGACAATCAAAAACACCCATTTGAGTTTGGGATTTTTCAAAGAGTACTTCATGTTGTATGCTTTTCAAAAAAAATCAACTGCAAAAGTACGTAGGATTTGACAATGATACAAATTTTTGCCGCTCCTATTTGGCACTATGATATTTTTTTGTAATTTTGAAAGCTGATTAAGCGGCGTAAAATGTCTATAAAAAGCACTATACAAAACCTGACTCTGAGAGCTAAGGTGCGGAAAGCCAACAGATTTAGAAGGGTTTGCGGAATGAGTGAAGCAAAGTCTGTGGGTATGGTGTGCTTTTTTGAAGAGGAACAACAATGGAAGGAACTTCAAAAAGCAGTACAGCAATTCCAATCTTTGGGTGCAAAAGTCATGGTTTTGGGATTTTATTCTGGAAAAGTCAAACCCCTTTGGTATGTGGAGACAATGAATATGGTTATGTGCAGTCTTCATGAATTTGGACTGACAGGCATACCCAAAGGACAGAAAACAGAAGATTTTTTGAACGAAAGGTTTGACATTCTCATAAATTGCGATTTGGAAAGTCATTTTACGACCGATTATGTGTGCAAACTTTCGCCTTCGGGTTTCAAAGTCGCAATCGACACAGAAGAGAACAGAAAGCATTTTGATTTGTTGATTAAAATGGAAGATAGAAATTTGAACTTGTTTGTAGAACACGTCCTTTTCTATCTTTCAAGTTTCAAGAGTGGGAGATAAAACGATGAAAAAATTTGATTTACAGGGAACGGGAGTGGCACTTGTTACCCCTTTCCACAAACAAGGCAACATTGATTTTACAGCATTCGGCAATTTGATAGACCATACTATCGAAGGCGGAGTGGATTATCTTGTTTGCTTGGGAACAACAAGCGAATATCCTACGCTGAGTGAGCAGGAGAAACTTGCGATATTGGCTTTCACCATAGAAAAAGTTGAAGGCAGAGTACCAATCGTGCTTGGAATGGGAGGCAATGACACTCGTTGCTTGGTCGATAAGATAAGAAAAACAGATTTGAGTGCGATTTCGGCAATTTTGTCGGTAGCTCCATACTACAACAAGCCAAATCAAAAAGGTCTTTACTCACATTTCAAAGCTGTTGCGGAGGCTTCGGATGTTCCGGTGGTGCTTTACAACGTTCCGGGCAGGTGCGGAGTGAATATAAGTGCAGATACAACCATTCAGTTGGCAAAAGATTTTCCCAATATCATAGGAATAAAAGAAGCATCGGGCAATATGGCTCAGTGTATGGACATTCTGCTCAACCGTCCTCAAGGATTTACGGTCGTAAGTGGCGAAGACGCACTCGTTTTGCCCCTTATGGCGTTGGGAATGCAGGGAGTAATATCGGTAACCGCCAATGCGTTTCCGCGTCTTATGAGTGAAATGGTTTCTCACTGCCTCAAATCAAATTTGAAAAAGGCAAGAGCAATTCATGAAACCCTTTTGCCGTTCTCAAATGCCATATTTGAAGAAGGCAATCCCGTAGGAATAAAGGCTGCATTGGAGATTTTGGGAATTACTTCGCCATACGTCAGACAGCCTCTTGTCAAATCGTCAAAACAGTTGCAAACAAAATTGCAAACAATAGTAAACAACATCATTTAACACAAAAAATCTATGGTTAATTATAAAGATTTGGGCTTGGTAAACTCGAGAGAGATTTTTGCAAAAGCCATGAAGGGAGGATATGCTATCCCCGCATTTAACTTTTACAACATGGAGCAAATGCAAGCTATCATTCAAGCGTGCGTAGCTCAAAAAAGCCCTGTTATACTTCAAGTATCTGCAGGAGCAAGAAAGTATGCCAATCAAACCTTGTTGCGTTACATGGCACAGGGAGCAGTGGAATATGCAAAGGAATTGGGATACAACATTCCGATTGTGCTTCACCTCGACCACGGCGACAGCTTTGAAATATGCAAATCTTGCATAGAGTATGGCTTTTCTTCGGTTATGATTGACGGTTCGTCTCTTCCATACGACGAAAACGTCGCATTGACCAAAAAGGTTGTCGATTATGCACACCAATACGATGTAACAGTAGAAGGAGAACTCGGAGTATTGGCAGGAGTTGAGGACGAAGTGAGTGCAGAACACAGTTCTTACACAAGGGCAGAGGACGTTGAGGACTTTGTAAAGAAGACCGGAGTGGATTCTTTGGCAATCTCGATAGGTACATCGCACGGAGCAAACAAGTTCCGCCCCGAACAATGCACTCGAAACCAAGACGGCATACTCATTCCGCCACCATTGCGTTTTGACATCTTGGCAGAGATAGAAAAAAGGATACCCGGCTTCCCTATTGTGTTGCATGGTTCTTCTTCTGTACCGCAAGACCAAGTCAAAATCATAAATACATACGGCGGAGCTTTGAAAGATGCAATCGGAATACCAGAAGAGCAATTACGTCAGGCTGCAAAATCTGCCGTTTGCAAGATAAACATCGACTCGGACGGTCGTTTGGTTATGACGGCAACAGTAAGGAAGATAATGCATGACAAACCTGCCGAATTTGATCCTCGTAAATACTTAGGACCTGCAAGAGACAATTTGAAACTTATGTATGAACACAAAATCATTGACGTTTTGGGTTCTGCCAACAAGGCTTAACAGTTTGCAATCATCTTGATTGCATATTGTAATTCTTTTTCAGTATTTGTATGAACGCCGTTTTGATTTTTCAGAACGGCGTTTTATTTTTGTGAAACGGCGAATTGTCAAAATCAAAACGGCGTCCTGCTTTGAGCAAGACGCCGTTTTGATTTTGTAGATTTTCTTATTTGAAATGCTTAATGCTGATTTTGCAATTATCTGAACAACATTATGTTGCCCGTAAAGTCATATACTTTTGTGTTTCCCGAGCGACGGTAAGACAATCTGTAAACATAGTTTCCTTCCGGACACTCTTTGCCTTTGTAATTGCCGTCCCAGCCGAGCAAAGTCGTCATATCTGGGATTACACCGCAAGTAAGATGAGCCTCGTGAAGCTGATATACTCTCAAACCTTGGCGGTTGAATATTTCAAAGTGAACATCTTCCAAGTGGTTTAGCGAAGAGAAGAAAATTTTGTCGTTTATTCCGTCTCCGTTAGGGGTAAACGAATTTGGCATCCACACTCCGAACAACTCAATAGGAACATATACCGAAGTGGTGTCCGAACAGCCGAGTTGGTTATAGGTTGTCAAGTAAATGGAAACAAAATCGTTGCTCAAATCATTGAAAGAATGGGTAACCGTTCTGGCAGTCGAGGTTGCTCCGTCGGAGAAAGTCCATGCCGAAGAGGTGGCATTTGGCGACACATCGGAGATTGACAATATAGGATTGTCCACATCGACATACGAAGGGGTGAAAGAGATTGTTGCTTCCGGATAAGGGTAAACCTTAATCTTGATTTCCTTGTCTGTATGGCAGCCTGTTTCTCCATAACCGCTCATTGTGTAGGTCGTTGTTACCTGAGGCGATACGGTAATCGGGTCGGTTACTCTGTCTGTTGTGAGGCTTTCGTCAGGCGGATTGGCAGTCCAAGAATACTCCACTGCATTTTCTCCCCACAAACTAACCACATCACCCGGGCAAATCTCATTTACAGAAGAGAAAACCTGAGGGTCAATCACAGAAATGACCACACTGTCGTAAGCAATGCAACCTACGTTTGTGCGAGCAATCAAATAAACCGTCGTATCCTTGGTAGGAGTGAAGCTCAACACCGCATTGGCAGAAGGATTGTTCATCACAGGAGGATTGGAAGGACGAGTGAATGTCCACTCAAAGGCAACTGCATTACCTGTTGCGTCCGAAGCAGTTATCTCTGCCCTGTCTCCCATGCACAACTTGGTTGCTCCCGTCAATGTAACCTCAGGGAAAGCCTGCACATTGACCGTTATGCTTCCTGTTCTGTAATATCCGCTCTCGTTATCCACCACCTTGACGATATAAGTGGTGTTTTCGGTTATTTGTTCGTTGAATACAGCACCTTCAAATATAGGGTCTTCGCCTGCAATCATCGCTTCATTCGAGTGCCACCAATAGTAGGTCAAGTCAGCTCCCTCATCGTCGGGTGAAGTCGCCGTAACAACGGCATTTTCTCCCACACAAATCTCTTCTTCCGCATTGAGAGAGAGCGAAGGTACTTTCGGAATGATTATGTTCTTCGTATCGAACTTATCACAATAAACAAGGTCTTCTGCCTCGGGGTCTTCCGAGCTTCTGACATTACGAGTGTAGAGGTATGTTCCCTCGCTTGCATAAACGTGAATAAGCCTTTCCAAAGAGTTGTTGGCATCATATTCGTATGTTGTGGCAGGATTTTCAGCCTCATTGAGAACAACCCATTGCGTTCCTTGCTTTTGGATTTGCACAGGGGTAGTTCCGTCTCCGAAGTCGTACTGTTGCCAATACAAAGGAGCGCCCGAAGCTGCCACATCGCTCACAAAGAAAACTGTTCTGCCGGCAGGGTCGTCCGGACCGGGTTCTGTGGCTTGCAAATTGAATATAGGACGAATGTCATTCACCTGAGTGGTGATATAAGCCGCACACTGAGGACGGGCAGTTCCCCACGATGGATACATGGCAGCAGCCTTTATTTTGCAGGCATAATATCTTACCGGCTCGGTTCCCATCATTGCATTGGTTACAACCAACTCTTGCGAGGTTGAAAGTGAAGGAGCAGCAGCGTCAGCCGCCGCCAAGTCGTCCTGAGACATATAGATATTATCTACTTCAAACCATTTGTATTCTTGAAATCCCGCAGGAGCGTACGCAACCGTTACAGTATCTCCATTACCTGCACAACCCGGAACATCAATCTTTGCAGGCTCTGCCTTGGC
>JAEDJL010000046.1 GCA_016296345.1 Bacteroidales bacterium
AGACTTCGTGTTAGTGAGCAAAAACCCTTATGTTGTTTCTCGGAGAGCAAACCTTGCTCCGAAAAACCCTCATTTTGCCCTCAAAACAGGTGAAATTTTGACTCAAAATTCTCGCTTAAAATCCTTGATTTTTATCGTCGAAAAATATGGAAAGAAGTTATTATTTAAGTTTTTAAGTAAAAAGCGTACCTCTCATAAGGATAAAAAGAAAGAGACTGTCTGAGTTGTCAGACAGTCTCTGTTTCTTGCTCTGCTGTTTGCAGAGTTTATCTGCTTGGAGAGACTATTTTCTTGCTGCCAAGAGCAATTCCAACATCTTGGTTGCACTTTGTGCTATGATGGTGCCGGGTCCGAAGATTGCGGCTGCTCCTGCTTTGTACAAGAAGTCGTAGTCTTGTGGAGGGATAACTCCTCCGACCACTACCATGATGTCTTCTCTGCCGAGTTTCTTCAATTCTTCAATTACTTGAGGAACCAAAGTCTTGTGTCCTGCTGCCAAGGAGCTGACGCCAAGTATGTGAACGTCGTTCTCGACAGCTTGTTTTGCACTTTCGGCAGGGGTTTGGAACAATGGTCCCATATCGACATCAAATCCAAGGTCTGCATATCCTGTTGCCACAACCTTTGCTCCTCTGTCGTGTCCGTCTTGTCCCATTTTTGCTATCATGATACGAGGTCTTCTTCCCTCTATCTTTGCAAACTCATCGCACAACTGTTGTGCTTTCTTGAAGTCTGCGTTGTCTTTTGTATCTGCACTGTACACGCCTGAAATAAGATTGATTTTTGCTTTGTATCGTCCGAAATGTTTTTCCAATGCGTAAGAGATTTCGCCAAGTGAAGCTCTCTTTCTTGCACAGTCGATTGACATTTCCAAAAGGTTGCCTTTGCCTGTTGCTGCAACGTTTGAAAGAGCTTCCAATGCAGATTGAACATCTGCTTCGTTTCTTTCGGCTCTCAATTTTGCCAAACGTTTGATTTGTGCTTCTCTTACTGCTGTGTTGTCTATCTCCAAAGTATCGATTGTGTCTTCGCTTTCCAAACGATATTTGTTTACTCCCAAGATAGTGTCTTTGCCCGAGTCTATTCTTGCCTGCTTTCTTGCCGATGCTTCCTCAATTCTCATCTTTGGAATACCGCTTTCGATTGCAGCTGCCATACCTCCGAGTTTTTCTACCTCTTGAATATGTCCCCATGCTCTGTGTGCAATTTCGTGTGTCAAGCTCTCCACATAGTAGCTTCCTGCCCATGGATCAACGCTGCGGCAGATGTTGGTTTCTTCTTGAAGATAGATTTGGGTGTTTCTTGCAATACGTGCAGAGAAATCCGTAGGCAATGCGATTGCTTCGTCCAATGCGTTGGTGTGGAGTGATTGTGTGTGTCCCAATGCTGCTCCCATTGCTTCGATACAAGTTCTTCCGACGTTGTTGAACGGATCTTGCTCGGTCAATGACCAACCTGATGTCTGGCTGTGAGTACGCAATGCAAGCGATTTAGGGTTTTGTGGGTTGAATTGCTTAACCAACTTAGCCCACAACATTCTTGCAGCTCTCATCTTTGCAATTTCCATGAAGTGGTTCATGCCTATTGCCCAGAAGAACGACAAACGTGGAGCGAATTGATCGACGCTCATGCCTGCGTTTATACCCGCTCTGATGTATTCCAAGCCGTCTGCCAAGGTGTAAGCCATCTCTATGTCGCAAGTTGCACCTGCTTCCTGCATGTGGTATCCCGAAATAGAGATAGAGTTGAACTTAGGCATATTCTTTGATGTGTATTCAAAGATGTCGGCTATGATTTTCATTGATGGTTTAGGAGGATAGATATAGGTGTTACGCACCATAAATTCCTTCAAGATGTCGTTTTGGATTGTTCCGGAGAGCTTGTCTTGCGATACTCCTTGTTCTTCTGCTGCTATGATGTAGAATGCAAGGATTGGAAGCACAGCTCCGTTCATTGTCATCGAAACTGACATCTTGTCCAACGGAATTTGGTCGAACAATATCTTCATATCCAAAATCGAATCGACTGCCACTCCGGCTTTACCTACGTCTCCCACAACTCTTTCGTGGTCTGAGTCGTATCCTCTGTGAGTTGCAAGGTCGAAAGCAACCGAAAGACCTTTTTGTCCTGCTGCTATGTTTCGACGATAGAACGCATTGGATTCCTCAGCTGTCGAAAAACCTGCATATTGACGGATTGTCCATGGTCTCATTACGTACATGGTAGAATAAGGTCCGCGAAGGTTCGGAGCTATTCCTGCTGCGTAATTGAGGTGTTCCATTCCCTCAAGATCGCACTTGCCATAGACGGGTTTAACCGGTATTTGTTCGGGTGTCAGCCATGACTTTTCATTGCCGACTGCCTTTTCCCATTCTCCGAAGTCGCCTGCGGGTGCAAACGACTTGAAGTCGATGTTTGTGAAATTTGGTCTCATTTATCAGAAGTATTTAATTATTATTCTCTTACGTCTGCCGACTTTGCTAAATCGGCATTTCAGCTTGCAAAATTACTTCTTTTATTTGAACTTGGCAATAAAAAATGCGATAAATCGAACCAAGAGCATTTTGCAAATGGCAGATTTTCACAAAAAATTCTCACAAAAAGTCTTGTTTTTTGCCTCCGACACGTTCTTTGCAAGCAATCGACAAAGGCAAGTACCACCACACTTTTCCCTTTGTAAATCAGAGCTTTGGCAAAACAGCGTTTTTACTCAAATAAAACGCAGTTTTATTCTGCCGAAACGCCGAGTTATTTTAGCAAAAAGGGCTTTGAATTTTTGCCAAACAATATATGGGGTTATTTTTTCGTTTGGCTCTTGGAACTGATTGGGTCATTATGAGTTGGAAATTGTCCGAAGTGTTGTCGTCTGCAAGTGGCAGGGGCGGGATTTTTGCCGCCTTGTTGTTGTGTTTTTGTGTGTTGCAACCCCGTGCGGCGTTTTCAACTCCCGACAGCCTTCGTTGCCAAAAGGTGGGCTTGGTTTTGAGCGGAGGAGGTGCAAGAGGTGTGGCTCACTTGGGGGTATTGAGAGCTTTGGAAGAGGCTCAAATTCCTGTCGATTATGTTTGCGGAACGTCCATGGGGGCAATCATGGGAGCTTTGTATGCTTCGGGTTATTCGGTCGATGAGATTGAGCAGATTTTCTATTCGGAAGAGTTTCAGTATTGGCTCACCGGCGAGATTGAAGACAAATATGTGTGGTTTTTCAAGAAGTCTGCACGTTCGCCAAAGATACTCTCGGTGGCTTTTGACACCAAAAACAAGTTTGCTCTTCAACTTCCCACAAGCATAATGGACCCTGTGCAGATGGATTATGCCTTTTTGGAAATATTTGCTTCGGCAACCACTGCCTGCAAGGGCGATTTTGACAGTCTGATGATTCCTTTTTTTTGTGTGGCTTCCGACATTGAGGAAAACAAAGAAAGCGTGAGAACATCGGGAGACTTGGGGCTTTCGGTCAGAGCCTCGATGACTTTTCCTTTTGTTTTTTCTCCCATAGAGCTTGACGGAAAGATTATGTTCGACGGAGGAATGTATAACAATTTTCCTGCAAAGCGTATGTTGGAGACCTATCACCCCGACATAATCATAGGTGTTAAGGTAGCAGGTAACTATCCTCCTCCCAAGGAAGGCAATATGCGTTCCTATTTGGAGAATATGCTTACCACATCTTCGGACTATGATGTATATTGTGCAAACAGTGTGTTGATAGAACCAAACCTCGGCGGCATAGGAGTAATGGAGTTTGACAAGATGAGGGAATGCGACCGTGCAGGATATGATGCCGCAATAGCGAAGATACCTCTTATCAGAGAATTTCTGCTTGACAGCATCAGCAAAGAAGAACTTGCAGAAAAAAGAGCAGCGTTCAATAGCAAGAAGCCTCCTTTGGAAATATCGGCAGTGAGCATTCAGGGAGCAAACGGCAAACAGAAACAATACATCTCTTCTGTCATGACGCACAACGAAAGCATAGGTTCGGAAACTTCCACTTCCAACATCAAGGCTCTCAAATCCAACTATGTGTCTCTTTACTTGGACGACAATATAATGAAGGTTCAACCCGAATTGAAGTACAACGAATACTTCAAAAGCTACATCATGAACATCAAGGTAAAGACCAACAGTCTTTTCAAGGCACATCTTGGCGGTATGATTTCGACAAATCCTACCAATTATATATATGCAGGACTTAGTTACAACTTTCTTTCCAAGCACGCCTTCGATTTCAAAACCAATTTGTACCTCGGAAGATACTACAATGCATATTCGCTCAAAGCAAGGGTCGATTTTGCATCGCAACACCCTCTTTTCATGGAGACAGACATCAATCTGAACAAATGGAACTTTTTCAGAGTTCGTTCGGGTGTCTTTTCCTATTCGCCGGTCAATTATTTGGAACAATCGGAAGACAATGTACGCATGACAATCGGCATGCCGCTCGGAGTAAAAGACAAACTGCTCTTCACAACCGGCATAGGCACAATAAAAGACAGCTACTTCAAACACGACTATGGCATAAAGCTCGGCGATACTCCCGACATGACACGTTTCAATCACCTTGCCATAGGTCTGAAAGAAGTATATAGCACAATGGACGACCAACAATTTCCGACCAAAGGCAACTATCGCCTCCTCTCTTTGCAATTCGTAAGCGGCAAAGAACGAGGCATTTCAAACAAGGAAGAAGGCGGACAAGACATATACCGCTCGGAACACAGCTGGTTTCAAATCAAAATGTGTTCTCGCACATACGTTGATATTACAGAGAACTTTCAACTCGGCATGAGAGCCGATTTGTTCTACTCCTTCCAAGATTTGTTTGAGACATACAAGTCAAGCCTGCTCAATGCAGGGGTTTACGCTCCCACTTTCGAGACCCTTACGCAGTATATGCCCGAATACAGAGCCAATCAGTACCTTGCGTTCGGCTTGGGCAACATTTTCTCTATGCCTTCCTTGCTGAGCACCAATCTTTCTTTCAGATATGCAGCCTATATTTTTGTTCCGTTCAGACAAATACTGAGCGACGACAACGCAAGACCGTACTATGGCGAGTTCTTTCAAAAAGCCTACTTTGCTGCCTCTACTTCCATTGTTCTGAGAACTCCTGCGGGACCGCTAAGTCTTGCACTCTCCTATCACCAACGAGATGACAAAAACCTCAATCCTATCTCGCTCTCGCTCAGCTTTGGTTATGCAATCTTCAACCCGAGAAACATAGACAAATAATGATAAAAACAAACAATCTCAACAAGACTTACGGCAGTCTTCATGTGCTTAAAGACATCAACCTTGCAGTTGCTCCCTGCGAGATAGTAACCCTTGTGGGTGCTTCGGGAGCGGGCAAGACCACCTTGCTGCAAATTGTCGGCACATTGGACACTCCCGACAGCGGTCAGGTGTGGATAAACGGCAAACTGACAACCGAAATGAACGATAAGAGCCTTTGCGAGTTCCGCAACAAGGAAATCGGATTTGTTTATCAGTTTCACCACCTTTTTTCGGAGTTTACGGCTCTTGAAAACGTGATGATGCCTGCCCTTATCGGCGGACAAAGCCGCAAAGATGCCGAAAAAAAAGCCAAAGAGCTGCTTGATGTAATGCATCTGTACGAAAGAGCCGACCATAAGCCCAACCAGCTCTCGGGAGGCGAACAACAAAGGGTGGCAATCGCCAGAGCATTGGTCAATTCGCCCTCGGTGATACTTGCCGACGAACCAAGCGGCAACTTAGACAGCAAAAACGCAATGGAACTCCACGAATACTTCTTCAAGCTCCGCGATACCTACAAGCAAACCTTCCTCATAGTAACTCACAATGAAGAGTTGGCAAGAATGTCTGACAGAAAAATCGAAATGCAAGACGGAAAAATAATATGAAACAAACAGATACACAGTTGATTTACGGCTTACGCCCCGTAATGGAGGCAGTAAAGTCGGGTAAAGGGATAGACAAGATTTTTTTTCAAAACAATCTGCAAGGCAAGTTGTACTTTGAGTTAAAGAACATGATTGCTCAAAGCGAGGAAACAATCTCTGTGCAATATGTTCCGGCAGAAAAACTTGACAGATTGACCGGAAAACAAAACCACCAAGGTGTTGCAGCTCAGCTTTCACTCATCGAATATCACGACATCGAGCAGATAATCACCCGAACCAAAGAAAAAGGAGAAGCACTCTTTATTTTGATGTTGGACAGTATCACAGACGTGAGAAATCTCGGTGCAATAGCCCGCAGTGCAGAGTGTGCGGGAGTTCATGCTCTGATATTGCCGCGACAATCCACCGCCCCAATAAACCAAGATGCCGTCAGAACCTCGGCAGGAGCTTTGTTGCGATTGCCCGTATGCAGAATTGACAACCCGAAGACGTTTTTGAACCTTTTGAAGTCGTACAACATCACAACATACGTTGCAAGCGAAAAAGCACAGGAAGGATATACTTCCATGAATGCCGAAGAAGACTTGATGATTATCATGGGTAACGAAGAAAAAGGGGTTAATCCTCAGATTATCAAGCAGGCAGACAGACTTGTAAAGATACCTGTAAGAGGCAGTATCGAGAGTTTGAACGTCTCGGTTGCCGCCGGAGTGATGATGTATGAAGTAGTGCGTCAGCGAGAAAAAGGATTGTAAAAAACGAACCAAACATTTATTCCTTTGGCTGTACGGCTCAAAAGTATTATCTTTGCAGCCGAAACATTGAAACAGCCTTGGAAATTAGAGAGATATTGAAAAAATTTTCTGTAGGGCTGTCTCCTATGGAGGCGGTTACCACTCCCGTGTTCAGAAACATCTGCAAGCGGTATGGAGCTGATGTGTTGTTCAGCGAGTTCATCTCTTCGGAGGCTTTGTTTCGCAATGTGGAGTCTTCAATCAAGAAGATGAGTTTTTCGGAAGAAGAACACCCGATTGCAATTCAGATTTTCGGCAACAAAGAAGAGAGCCTGTGTGAGGCAGCAAGACTTGCCGAGCAGGCAAATCCCGACTTTATCGACATAAATTGGGGTTGTCCTGTTAGGAAGATTGCAGGCAAGGGTTGCGGAAGCGGTATTCTCAACGACATTCCAAAGATGGTGAGTCTGACTGCGGCAGTTGTCAAGGCAGTGAGGCTTCCCGTTAGTGTCAAGACCCGTCTCGGATACAGCGATGAGGACAAGCCTATTGTAGAAGTTGCAGAGAGATTGCAGGACGTTGGAGTGCAACTTCTGAGTATTCACGGCAGGACACGCTCTCAAATGTATAAAGGCTCGGCAGACTGGACACTTATCGGCAAAGTAAAGAACAATCCGAGAATGCACATACCTATATTTGGCAATGGAGACATCGATTCGGCAGAAAAGCTGCTCGAATACAAAAATCGCTATGGTGTGGACGGCATTCTCATAGGCAGGGCTGCAATGGGCAATCCTTTCATCTTCGCTCAGTCAAAGCAACTCTTGGAAGGCAGGACAATCACTCCTATATCGGTCAAAGAGAGAGTGAAAGTATGCAAAGAACACTTGGAAGGCTTGCGTCGGTGGAGAGGAGAACGCTATGCACTTTTGGAAATGAGGAAATTCTATTCGGGATACTTCAAAGAGTTAAAAAACTTCAAGCCTTACAGAATACAACTCGTTACAACAGACAGCTATGATGAGATTGAGCGAATTTTAAGCAGCGTCGAAGAGAACTTGGAGTATGAGCAAGTAATGCAAAACGAAAGATAAAACAATCCGAAGCAAAGTTTCGGGAACAATATAATAAGGAAAGGGAACAAATGGACTTTAAGCTGAAATCGGATTTTGAGCCAACAGGCGACCAACCTCAGGCAATAGCACAGTTGGTCGAAGGATTGAAAGAAGGAGTGCCTGCACAGGTATTGCAAGGCGTTACCGGAAGCGGCAAGACCTTCACTATTGCCAACGTAATCCAACAGTTGAACAAGCCGACCTTGGTAATGAGCCACAACAAGACCCTTGCAGCACAGCTGTACAGCGAGTTCAAGAACTTTTTCCCCGACAATGCCGTCGAATACTTCGTTTCCTACTACGATTACTACCAACCCGAAGCCTACATTGCACAGACAAACACCTATATAGAGAAAGACCTTTCGATTAACGACGAGTTAGAGAAGCTCAGACTTTCTGCTGCCTCTGCCCTTTTGTCGGGTCGCAAAGATGTGATAGTGGTTAGTTCGGTTTCTTGCATATATGGTATCGGCAACCCCGAAGATTTTGCCAACGGAACGATACATCTGTCTATCGGACAGACCTTGGAGAGAAGCAAATTTTTGCTTGACTTGGTCGATAGCTTGTATTCTCGCAACGAAATAGAGTTCGGAAGAGGCAAGTTCAGAGTAAAAGGAGACGTAATCGACATCTTTCCGCCCTATTTGGACTATGCCTACCGACTAATCTTTTGGGACGAAGAGATTGAAGCAATGGAAACGATTGACCCTGTGAGCGGTTGCAAAATCGAAAGCCTCAACGAAATGGTCATTTACCCTGCCGGCAACTTCCTTACCAACAAAAACACCCTGCCGCAAGCCCTCCGACAAATACAAAGCGATATGTTCCTGCGTTGCGAGGAGTTCAGAGACAGCGGACGTATGCTCGAAGCCAAACGATTGGAAGAAAGAGTAAACAACGACTTGGAGATGTTGCAAGAACTCGGCTATTGCAGCGGAATAGAGAACTATTCACGCTACTTTGACGGTCGAAAGCCCGGGTCGAGACCCTTTTGTCTTATCGACTACTTCCCCGATGACTTTCTTATGGTGATTGATGAGAGCCATGTTACCGTGCCTCAAATCAGGGCAATGTTCGGAGGAGACCGCTCACGCAAGAGTTCACTTGTCGAATACGGCTTCCGTCTCCCCTCGGCATTTGACAACAGACCATTGAAGTTTGAAGAGTTTCAATCACTTCAAAACCAAACAATATACATTTCGGCAACTCCTGCCGACTTTGAGATTGAACAAGCAGGCGGAGTGGTGGTCGAACAAATCATTCGCCCGACAGGACTTCTTGACCCGCCGATTGAAATTCACCCTGCACGCAATCAGGTCGATGACCTCTTGGAAGAAATTGACAAAGTGGTCGGCAAACATGAAAGAGCCTTGGTTACCACTCTCACAAAACGCATGGCAGAAGAACTGAGCCGCTATCTGACCAACGTAGGAGTAAGAAACAAATACATACACTCCGATGTAGAGACTTTGGAAAGGGTGGAAATCATGCAGGAATTGAGAGAAGGTGTGTTCGATGTGCTTATTGGCGTAAACCTTTTGAGAGAAGGGCTTGACCTTCCCGAGGTCAGCCTTGTTGCCATACTCGATGCCGACAAGGAAGGCTTTTTGAGAAGCGACAGAGCATTGATTCAGACCATAGGACGTGCAGCAAGAAACATTTCGAGCAAGGCAATACTCTATGCAGACAAGATGACAGACAGCATGAAAAGAGCCATTGCCGAAAACACTCGCAACCGCGAAAAACAACAAGCCTACAACACCGCTCACGGAATTGTTCCCCGACAGGTACATCGTGCCATTGGCGGATCAATCACCCAAGACAGCTCGACAGAACGCCGAAACAAATCAGTTGTTTCTGAAAACACAACAACCACTGCCCCAAAGCATAAGACCACACAAAAAGACATAGACAAACAAATAAGACAATTAGAAAAGCTAATGCAGCAGGCAGCAGCCGAACTCAACTTTATGGACGCTGCAATGTACAGAGACCAAATAAAACAGCTCAAAGAAGAAAAGAAATCAATAAAATAACAATAATATGACAGCAAAGGAAACAGAATTGAACAAAGAGAGCAAATTGCAAGACACCATCTGCGCCCCCGCAACAGCAAGAGGCACAGCAGCATTGGGAATGATAAGAATATCCGGACCGAACGCCATTTCAATAATCAACGAGATTTTCGTTACAACAAAAGGATTGAAATGTGTGATGAAAGACACTGCTTCGGGGGTTACACGACATGGCTTTATAATCAACGCTCGCAATGAGATGATTGACGAAGTGATGTGTACCATATTCCGCGCCCCCAACTCCTTTACCGGAGAAGACACGGTCGAGATAAGCCACCACGGTTCTATATTCATACAACAGCAAATCATGGTGAGCATCGTAAACCTCGGAGCAAGGATAGCCCTCAACGGAGAGTTTTCCCAAAGAGCCTTTCTCAATGGTAAGATAGCCCTTTCGCAAGCCGAAGCGATTGCCGACCTGATTAGTGCAAGAACAGCAATGGCTCACCACCTTGCAATGAAGCAACTACACGGAGGATATGCCGAAAAGATTAAAGAAATAAGAGAAGAATTTGTCAAATTGTTGAGCCTGTTGGAACTCGAACTCGACTTTTCGGAAGAAGACGTCCAATTTGCAAACAGAGACGACCTTAACCAACTTATGCAACACTCTATTGACGAATTGGAAAAACTTGTCAAGAGCTTTGAAGCAGGTTCGGCATTCAAAAACGGAATACCTGTTGCAATCATAGGCAAACCCAACTCCGGCAAATCAACAATCATGAACGCCATTTTGAACGAAGAACGCTCGATTGTCTCTCCAATCAGCGGCACAACACGCGACACAATCGAAGAAAGCGTCCAAATTGAAGGCGTGGAATACAGATTTATCGACACGGCAGGTCTTCGCTCGGCAAAGGACAGCATAGAAAGAAAAGGCATAGAACGTTCCTACAAAGCAATAGAAAGAGCCCATATCATCTTATATGTATGCGACCTTACCCACACCCCATACGAAGAAGTGCAAGCCGAACTCTTGCTGTTGGATTCGCAGGTCAGCCTGAGCGGAAAGAAAATCATCATCATCGGCAACAAGACCGACCTTGTGCGTTCAAACAAAGTACAAAAAGAAGCATGGGACGCAATGAACTCCTTGCAAATATCAGCAATCAACAACATAGGAATAGACGAACTATTGTCAAGAATAGCCAAGATAAGCGAGAAAGACGAAAAACAAGACGAGTTGTTGGTAACCAATGCACGACACTATGATGCAATGATGCGAACTCTTGCAGCCCTTTTGGTGGCACAAGAAAGTCTGACAGAGGGACAACCTATCGATATCATAGCCTCCGACATCAGAGAAGCAATACACTACATAGGCGAAATCACCGGAGAAGTAACCACAGACGAAGTCCTAAACAACATCTTCTCCCGATTCTGTATCGGAAAGTAGAGGTTTTGCGGAGGAAACTGACACGATGACAAAAATAGCATAAAAGCCGTATAATTTATGATAATAAAGCCTCTGAAACTCAGTCACGGGACTTTTTTCGTTGCCGAAAGTGAAATTTCTCACGTTTTGTATTCCTGTTGTCGTTTTTTTGTTGTTATTTTGTTGCTTGATAAAACTGAGCAACAAAATAACAACAAATCGTATGAGTACATCAAAAGAGCCAATCAGGTTGAGACGTCGCAAGACTTTAAAGGGCTTGACCTCTCTCTACCTTGACATTTATCTGAACGGTAAGAGGTCGTATGAATACCTGAAACTCTATCTCATTCCTGAGAAGAGCCGTGAGGACAAACAGAAGAACAAAGAGACCTTGAAACTCGCTGAGGCAATCAGGGCGAAACGTGTTGTCGAACTTCAGAACGGTGAGTTCGGCTTTAAGTCACAATTTAAGGAAGATACGCTCTTCTTTGACTACTATGAGGCGATGTGTGAGAAACGCTTCAAGGGTAAGGATAATAAGAGTAATTGGGGAAACTGGCGTTCCTGTCTGAAACACCTTGAAAAGTATGAGCCGAACCGCAAAATAACGTTCAGAGAGGTCACGCCTGAATGGGTTCAGGGCTTCCGTGATTATTTAGAGAATGAGGCGTGTGCATGGAGTATGGACTACCGTCAGCGCATCAAAGACCACAGGCTATCTCGCAACAGCCGCCTATCTTATTTCAACAAGCTCAAAGCCTGTATCAATCAGGCTTATGAAGACCGCATCCTCCCATATAATCCAATCAGGGGAATTGAGGGCTTCAAGCCCGAAGAGGGAACAAGAATGTATCTGACGCTTGAAGAAGTGAAACGGCTTGCCGAGACACCATGTGAGTATGAAAGCGTGAAGCGGGCTTTCCTCTTCTCTTGTCTGACGGGTCTCAGGAGGTCAGACATCATCAATATGACATGGGGTGAAGTTCAGGAACAGTCAGGATTTATCCGCATCATCTTCCGTCAGAAGAAGACAGGCGGGCAAGAATACCTTGACATCACGCCACAGGCGGCAGACCTTATGGGAAAGCGGGGCAAGCCCTCTGAGCCAGTCTTTGACGATATTCACTCGCCAAGCTGTACGAACGAGACAATCAAGCGGTGGGTACTCAGGGCAGGCATAGAAAAAGAAATAACGTTTCACTGCGGGCGGCACACGTTTGCCGTTCTTATGCTTGACATCGGCACAGACATCTACACAGTATCAAAGTTGCTCGGACACAGAGAACTGAATACAACACAGATTTATGCCAAAGTGCTTGACAAGAATAAACAGGCGGCAGTAGCAAAAATCCCGTCTATCCTCCCAACATCATCGGAAGAGGGGTCAGAAGAATAGACTGGGGAGTAATTCAAGAGGACGCACGGGTCTTAGGACTTTGCGACCTCTTTTTGTTTCTCTTCCATTTCAGCGGCTCGCCCTGACCCGTCAGAAGCCAAGTTGCCGAAACTCCGTAATCCTTGACGAGATAGGAGAGCCAAGCGGGCTGAAAGATGTCCCGCGATGGTTCTTTTTCTAACGTGTTCAGGTTCCAACGATTAATGCCATAACGAGCCGTGAACGTTTGCTTCCCCCTGATTATCCGCTCCTGCTTTAAGACTTGAAGAGCCTCAAAGAAGCGTCGCACTACTTTTTGACTGTCTGCTGTCTGCATAATTCATCAGATTTAGCCGCTGCGGCGGCGAATTTTGCATTTATTTCTCTCTCTCGTTCATTTGCCCGCTCGTTCATAGAAATGAGCGTGTCTGGGCTAAAATCAACCTCTCTCTGATACATCAGCAGTCTCTCAAACTTCCTCAGCTCATCAGGGGTCATCACGGGGACAAGACGCTCAAAGTCCATTATAGTCTGAGCCTTTTTCATAGCTTCACGCCTGAGACCTGAACGCCAATCTTCCGTGATCATTTCGCCTTTACCTGTCAGAAGCCAGCGGGCGTTGAGTTCAGGGAGAGCCTCGCATATTTTCAGAACGGGCTGCAACCCGAAGTTCTCACCTTTCAGAAGTTTGAAAACGTATTGAGGTGTCCACCCCATCAACTCGGCGAAGTATTTCTGTCGCCCTCCTGTCTTGTATTGAATAATCTCTTGAAGTCGCTTGTTCATTGTTTCGTATAGGTTTTGAAGAGTTCAGCCGTTCCCCAATAAGGGGTCATCAGAAAAGAGGTCTGAGAGGTGATTTGCATCAACCTCTTGCTTTCGCCTGTTGACGTGTTACCGTTCTCAGCCTTGCCGTAGAATAATATCTCAAAGTTTACGCCCTCAATCTCTGACGGCATTCCCTCCTTGAATGAGAAATAACAGTTATTTGTCGTTTCCAACAAGTGGTCATTATAGTATTTCTTAAAGACCGCCTCTCCCCAAACAATAACACTGCCCGTCAAAGCCCCAAAAACCTGTTTAGGCTGTCTGTACGGAGTGAAAGTCACGTCTTCACAGTCAAGTGTATTTGTCATTTCTGAAAACGTCTCAGAATGAAAAGTCCCGTTCAGAACTTTCAGTCGATTATTCACTCCCTGCGGTATAGGTGCTTCCGCAGGTTCGTCATCACTTGAACAGGCACAGAAACATATTGAAAGGCTGAGAGCAGCCAAAAGATAAATGAGTTTCTTTTTCATATTTCGTTATTATTATGTTTATACTTCATTTCCAAAAGTGAGAGAAGCCTGTCTATCTGTTCATCTTTCTTTTTGAGCATTTCAATCAACTTTTCAGTCGAATTTTCACCTTGATAATTGACCGTGTTTCCGTGAATATTATTACCATTTTGGTTATTTTGAATAACACCCCCTATAATCATTTCGCCTTTACCCGTGAGAAGCCAAGTCTCAGAGAGACCGAACAGCTCTTCAAAGCGTCTCGCTTGTTTCTTGCCAAACTGTTTTGAGCCTGTTAATAAAGCATTTATATACGCCTGAGAAACACCGAGCATATCAGCCACTTTCTCCTGTGTTAACCCTCTTTCTTTGAAAAAGGATTTCAAACTTTCTTGCTTGTCCTTCATAATACTTTGATATTTAATTGTTTACGATTTTAATTACAATTTTATAACAAAAAAAGTTTGTTTTTTCTTTGATAACAACCAAAAAGGTTTTAACTTTGCACCGTCAAACAGAAAAATCTGCGGGCAAAGTTACGAAAAAAGGTATAAATCAGTAAACAAACCAATAAGTTTTTTAAGAGATGAAAGAAGAAATTATTTTGAAAACGCCGTGTCAGCAGGAGCGGGAAGCTCGTGACCTCGCCATTTTCAAGGACTATCACAGCCTAATGGAGGTTGAGGGTCAGAGCAAAACAATGGCACATGAACACCTCTGTAAGAAGTACGGAATTCATTCTCAGGGGACGATTTACACAATCCTGAAAAGGGTTGAGAAACGCTTAAACACTATGAAACAATAACCACAGGGAGGGTAAAGTATGGAAGAGATAACGCTTCAAACACTTTCAGAGAAGCTCGACAACATTTATCGCATAACGCTCATCGGGTCAAAGAGCGTTCTTGACCTTGAAGAAACTTGCCTGTTCACAAGTCTAAGCAAAGGACACCTCTATCGCCTGACATCAGGACGACAAATACCGTTCTTCC
>JAEDJL010000005.1 GCA_016296345.1 Bacteroidales bacterium
GAAGACTTAGTGAGCAAAAGACTTCGTCTTTTTTCAAAAAAAGCCTCACTTATTTTACCCAAATCAACACTTATTTTGCAAACACTTGAAACACAGAGAATTGCTTAACGCTCAAATACTCGAAAAAATCGACCCGACCATCGACTGACCTCCAAATTTCGCAAGCATTCGGGCTTAAGAGACCGCCAAATGTTAAATAATTTGCTTGCTTAATCCTAATCAATTTTGCGAAAAGCAAAAGTGTATACGTCATATCTGACCAATGTTTCAAAGTACACACGACATAGTGCAGGAACTTTATCACTATCTTTTAAGTAGTTACGGTGAAAAAATCACGTGATTTTTTCACCGATTGTCAAAAATATCGTATTTTTGCATCGTAATTGGTTGCTTAAACCTATTATTTAATGATAGCTGAAATGTGTAATCAAGATTAACACCAAATATTATGATACTACGCGTGATACTAAAGAATTTTCTTTCATTCAACAAGGAAGTTCAGTTCGATATGTTCCCGAATATGAAGCGGACATCTTTGTCAAATCATATCCAAAAAGTGGCTGATGACAAATTGCCTGTGTTAAAAATGGCAGCTATATATGGAGCTAACGGAGCCGGCAAGTCTAATTTAATCAAAGGAATCAATTTCTTGAAAGCTATTGCCACGAACAAGAACTTTCTTGATAAAGAGAGTATAGAAAAATATACCTTTGCTTTGAAGGAAAATACAGATAATGAACCCATTGAACTCACGATTGAGTTTACAACAACGTCCGGACTTCCATTTATCTACTCTGTTGAAGTATCGAATAGTGGTGTTGAATTTGAGACTTTGCAGATTTCTGGTTTGGGTTCGAGAGAAAACACGAATATTTTCACTCGTAAGAACGGAGAGGTAGAATATCATGCTGCACCTTCAGAAGAGATAAGTGATATAATATTGAAATGGATTGACAAAAATCCATTTGCAAGCCTTCTGACAATCAACAATGATATGCCTGTATTATCGTCTGAACACATCAATATTGCTTCAAAATGGTTTGCAGATGAACTTACAATTATCGGACTACATTCATTCAATCCTGCATTGATAGAAATTTTCAAAAACAACAGAGAGGTTAATCAATTTGCCTCCGAATTATTCAGAGAAATAGACCTCGGTATAGAAGACGTAAATGTTGAGACTGAAAATTTTGAAGATTGGATGTCTGCTCATAATGTCAGAGGTTTGCCAATAAACAAAGTTCGTGAAATGCGATCCGGTGTATTATCGGAAGTTGTTGATTTTAGAAACACACGAGCGATCAGTGTCGAAGATGGTGTGCAGAAAATAAGCCAAATCCTTTTCAAACAATTTGGCGAAAATGGATATTCAAGAGAAATGGATATTCAAGCTCAGTCCGATGGTACGGTGCGTTTGTTGTCGCTTGTTCCTGCCTTATATTCTGCAATGAAATTGAGCAAAACCGTTATTATTGATGAGCTTGACCATAGTATTCACCCACACTTAGTTCGTGAATTAGTACGCTATTTCTCTTCACAAAGGTCTAATGGTCAGTTGATATTTACCACTCATCAGACTTGTTTGCTCAATCAAAACTTCATAAGGACAGATGAAGTGTGGATGGTAGAAAAGAAGAATGGAAACAGCTATATGTATTCTCTTAATGATTTTATTATTCACAATACAATCAACATCGAAAATGGATACATGCAAGGTCGATATGGAGCAATACCTTTTATAGGAGAGTTGAATATGGAATAAGCAAAAGAGTTATGGACTTATCAAAATTGACATATTCAAAAGGCTCTTCAAGAAAAGCTCTACGGAAAGCAACCTTTCTGCCTCCTGCCAAAGAAGAGACAAACAGCAAAGTTCTTGCCAATATAGAAGATATTCCGACATCATATAGCAAAGCAGACGGAAAGCTGTCTCCACATCTTGTATTTGTGCTTTCCGGAGGCGAGAAGAGAGAAAGGGATTTTCTTTCCGAACTTATCTATCAACGAGGCATACGCTCATTAAAAGTTGTTTTTATGTCTAAAAAAGGACAGGGACTACACCCATATCAGATGCAACAAATGTGGAAAGGAATCCAATCTAAAGGAGTAATCCCAGATGATAGTCAAACATATCATTTGGAATCCATAGACAAAGTATTTCTTCTTTCAGATGTAGATGAGTTTTACGAACAGTTGAAGAAAATATTTAATGATAATGCAGATACAGAACAAGGGCAATGGATAGTCAGCAATCCTTGCTTTGAAATTTGGTTGTATTATTGTTACTTGAATAATCCGAAAAAGGATTTGGAATGTTTGTCATCAATATCCATCCAAAAAAGGAGTAAAACGTTAAAGGATTTAGTAGCGAAACTTATTCCCGGAGGTATTGATCCTCGCAAAGCCTTTGAGCAAATGGATGTAGGCATTAACAATAGTCGGAAACATTATAAAGTTGATAAAAACTCCATACCGGTTTTGTTTGCTACACAGATGTGCGAAATGGCACAATACCTTATTGATACCATGAACCAAAATAGCAACGAATACACTAAACACATAGAGAAAATAGTTCAGTGGCGAAATAAAATGAAAAAGTAGAGCTATCAAAAGCGGCTTTTACTGCTGCTTTGTTATGGTAAAATCAAACAATATTGCTTTTGTTTTTACGATGGAGGATTTGTGAATTTTTAATTGAAAAGGTTTGAGTTAGTTTTTTTTACTTGATCTGAGGGTTTGGCTGCAAGAATAATGAGCAAAAGCAAAAGAGCCGAAACTCTGTTGAGTTTCGGCTCTTTGGTGTGGCATCGACTGGATTTGAACCAGTGACACAAGGATTTTCAGTCCTCTGCTCTACCAACTGAGCTACGACGCCATTTCCCCTTTGTTTGCGTTTGCAAATTTACTACACTTTTGCAACACAGCCAAATTTTTTGCCAAGTTTTTTCGCTTCTCGATACTCAAAGACTAATTTTCAACTTGTTATATTTTCGGTCTATTGTGCTGTTTTGTGTAATCGGGGGAGTGTTTCTATTTTAATTCAAGCCCATTTCGTGCTTCAAAGTCTCTATCTTTTGCATCGCTTCTGCTTGTTTCTGCTCATAGAGCGACGGTGCTTCAAACTTGGAACAGATTGAGAAGTAGAACTTGATTTTAGGTTCTGTTCCCGACGGACGAACCGACACCTTGCTGCCGTCCGAAAGGAAGTATTGCAACACATTGCTCGAAGGAAGACCTGTCTTTTCGCATTCCAAATAGTCGGCAATGCGTTCCACTTTTTCTCCTGCAAGGCTTGTGTGAGGGTTTGTTCTGAATGTGGTCATCATTGCCTTGATTTCTTCTGCTCCCGATTGACCTTTTCGGACTATGGAGACTTGTTTTTCTTGATAGAAGCCATATTGGGCATATATTTCGAGCAACATATCGTAGAGGGTTTGTCCTTTGTCGGAAGCGTATGCTGCCATTTCTGCCAAGATACAGCAACCCGAAACACTATCTTTGTCTCTCACAAAGTCGCCAATGAGGTATCCGAAACTCTCTTCGCCTCCTCCTATGTATTCTTTCTTGCCTTCAAGGGATTTTATCTTGGCTGCTATGTGCTTGAAGCCCGTAAGGGTGTCGTAACATTCCACATTGAAGCTCTCGGCAATCTTTCTGACCAATTCGGTTGTTACTATGGTTTTGATGATGTACTGATTGCCGCTAAGGCGTCCTTCTTCGCTCCAACGTTTCAAAAGGTAATAGGTAAACAATGAGGCTGTCTGATTGCCGTTAAGCAAAATCCATTCTCCGTCTTTCTTCTTTACTGCAAGTGCTTCGCGGTCGGCATCGGGGTCTGTTGCCAAAAGTATGTCGGCATTCTCCCTTTGAGCTTGTTGCAATCCCAATTCCAAGGCTGCAGGCTCTTCGGGATTTGGAGAAACGCAAGTAGGGAAGTTGCCGTCTGCCACTGCCTGAGGCTCGACTATGGATATATTTTCAAATCCGTAGGCTTTGAGTGCCTGAGGTATGAGTTTGATGCCTGTTCCGTGCAAAGGGGTATAGACAATCTTCAAGTCCTTGTTGCGAGATATGTATCCGTTGTCCAACGAGAGGGATTTTACTCTGTCGATATAGACTTGGTCGATGTCCTTGCCTATGATGGTGATATTCTCATCGCCTTGTTGTGTTTTGACTTGGGAGATGTCGGTGATTTTATTGACTTGTTCTATCACCAATTCGTCGTCGGGAGCTGTCAGCTGGGCGCCATCGTTCCAGTAGGCTTTGTAGCCGTTATATTCCTTTGGGTTGTGCGATGCTGTAATCATCACTCCTGCGTCGGCTTTGAGTTCTCTGACTGCAAAGGAAAGCTCGGGTGTAGGTCTCATGTCTTCAAACAAAAAGACCTTGAAGCCGTTGGCTGCCATTACTCTTGCGGTTGTGAGAGCAAAGTTGCGACTATTGTTGCGGCTGTCGTGAGAAATGACGCAGCGAACTTCTCCTTGGGTTTTCTTCTGCTTGATATAGTTGCAAAATCCCTGTGTTGTCATCGATACAGTGATGAAGTTCATGCGGTTTGTTCCCAATCCCATGATGCCTCTCAGCCCTCCTGTTCCAAATTCCAAAGTTCTGTAAAAAGCATCGTTGAACTCCTCGGGGTTTTCTTCCCTCATGCGGCGGATTTCCTGCTTTGTGCTTTCGTCTATGCAACCATTTAACCATTTGTCTGCATTGTTGCAGGCATTAACATCTAACTTAGTCATATTGATTTGCTGTTTGTTGTTTTATTGATTTTCTTCTTATTTTTTGCTTTGCAAGTATTGTTCGGCTTCTTTGTTGCCGAGTGCAACTGCATCTTTGAAGTAGTTTTGTGCCTTGCGGTTGTTTCTCTTTACCTGCCTGCCTTCTTTGTACAGCTTGCCGAGTGCCAAATATGCTTCGCTGCTTCCCTGCGAGGCCGCGACAGTAAGATAGTTCAATCCTTTCTTTACGTCTTTTTTAACCAAGTTTCCGTTTATGTACTCGGTTCCCAAAATGTAGTTTGTTTCGGCTCGCTTGATTGTTTTGAGCTTCAATAGTTCGTCAATCTGTCCACTGCTTTTGTATTTTGCCAAGGCTGAGGGTTCTTTTGCAGGCTCGAAACCTTGCTCTGCCGACTTGACGTAGTATTGCTCTGCAATCTTGGGCTGTTTCCTCTCATAGAAACCATTTTCACACAAATAGGCTTTCACATATTGGGCAACAGCCATGTCTTTCTTCAAAGGCTCTTCGCAGAGCTTCGATGCCTTTTCGTAGTTTGGTGCAACGCTCTCGCCAACAACGTATATGTAGGCAAGTTTCTGCATTGCGTCCAAGTCGTTTTGGTTTGCTGCCTTTTCGTACCAATGCTTTGCCTCAATAAGGTCTCTTTCGACCACAATGCCGTCAAGATAATAATCTCCAATTCTTCGACAAGCATAAACCTCATCGCGGTCTGCACAAATTCTATACCACAAATAGGCTCTTGCAGGGTTGTCCACAACTCCTATTCCTTCGTCCAACATCTGTGCAACCCTGAGTTGTGAAGCAAAGTGTCCTCTTTCTGCCGCCTGCATATAGTAAGAGAATGCCAAGCGTTCGTTCTGAGTGCAGCCCAAGCCTTGTTCGTACATTGTTGCAAGAGCATGGCAAGATGCCAAGTGATTTTGTTCGGCTGCTTTCTTGTACCACGCAAAGGCAGACGAGTAGTTTTGCAACTGTCCTATACCTTTATAATATTGTGTCGCAAGTTCGTATTGTGCTTCTGCACTTCCGCTCTTTGCTTTGAGCATAAGGTTTTGTCCGTTCAGCCCCAATGTTGCCAACAAAGCAAAGACAAGTATAAATGATTTAGCGATTTTATTGTTCATACTTCCATAACTGATTTTCGTTCCAAAATTCTATTGCTGTGGGATAGCCGTTGTCAAATGCGGCATGGATATATTTGAGCGTCTGCTTGATGTCTTGCTTTACGCCCTCGCCAAAATAGTACATCTTTCCGACCTTGAATTGTGCCTTTGCAAGGTTTCCCTCGTCGGCTGCCTTCTTATAGTATTCCATTGCTTTGACAAGGTCTTTTGCAGTGCCTACTCCCTGCTCGTACATCTGCCCGAGACAATAAATTGCCTCCATATTGTTGTCCTGTGCTGCAAGATTGAAGTACTTAAACGCCAAATGTACGTTTTGTTTTACCTCCACACCATAATAATAAAGCTCTGCCAATGCCATAATCGCCCCCGGGTGGTTTTGTTCGGCTGCTTTGTTGTACCAATAGATTGCCTTATTGATGTCTTTGGGCATTCTGTCTGCACGTTCATACATTTTTCCCAAGCGATATTGAGCATTTGCATCGCCATACTCTGCGTCTCTGATGTAGGTTTGAGCCGACAGGGCTGCCGAAAGCAACACTGCCGAGAGCAACATCAACACTCGTTTTGTCATATTTCCTTTATTGTTTTTCAAACTGACATTGTTCATACATTATTACCTTGTTACGATTTTATCCTCGTTTTGTTTCGCTACAAATATTCAACGTTTACATCTTTCATATATTTGCTTTCGAGCAAAGAAACCAAACGTTTGACTATGCTTTTTCTTATTTCTATCTCCACAGGCAGGCTCGGGTCGTGGTGAGCTTGGTTTATTTTTGTGCCGACCACGATGTTAATCTCATCACTATCCATTAACTTTTCGGCAATGCGGTCGGCAGGTCCTTTGCCAAAGGAAATCGTTGCCGCATTGTTGTTTGCCAATATGCTGATAACCTTGTTCAAAGTCAAAACTCCCTCTGTTACCAAATCTACTCCCTCCATTGTACTCATAGGAGGCAGACTCGGGTCTATGTTTTCATAGTCGTCTTTAATTTCGACCCCGAGGTGTTTGGCAAAAATCTCCGCCGTGGTTGCTCCCGAGACTATTTTGTAACCCTCAAAGTTCTTTACCTTTTCGACATACTCCGAATCTTTGCTCTTATCGAAAGGAGGACCGGTTGCAATCATCAGTTTGCGAGGAGTACGGAAGTAAATAACTCCGCAACTTGTGTCGTCCTTTGAACAAAACCTGTCATTGGAATAGGCTTTGTTTACAACCCTCTGTGCCAACTTGCTTGCCGATATGTACCTTTCGTTTCTTATTGTGTCTCTTACAAATTCTACATACGCATCTCGCCCCCAACCCAAAAGCATATCGTCATTTCCCATTCCCGACTGGGTTACTCCGTCCGAAATAAAGATAATTCGGTCTTCTTTCATCGGCACAAAGCTGCACGTCATAATCTCTCGGCTTCTCCCTTGGGTATCTACGCCTTCCAAAAGCAAGCACTGCCATTGCGGTTCAAAGATATTGCCTCCCCTCATAATGAGACAGAGCGGATTGTCGTACTCCAAAATATTCACCTGCTCGTCATTCACATCTACAATGGTGAATGTGGCATAGCTTGTCTTTCTTTCGCTGCATATTGGCAGGGTTTGCATGATTATCTCGGCTATTGTCTTTGCGTCCTTATGCTCTTGGGCAAAGTTTATCGCCATTGTGGAAGTCAGGGTGGCAAGTACGTTGGCTTTTACGCCGTGTCCCATGCCGTCTGCCAAAACTGCAATCGTTCTATGCTCTTCTTTCAATCGCTTTGAGAGGAAAGCATCGCCGCAAATGAACTCTCCGTTGTGGTTTCTCTGACACGAAGATGTTTCTACGTGATAATTGTGTCCTTCTTCTTTCAATGGTTTATCTGTTTTCATCTTCCACAAATTGCAACAAGCAAGTCAATAGTGGATAGTCCGAAGATGTTTTATCCACTCCCACTTTCGCAAAATTACTTTCAATGCTCCGTTTTACGCCTTGGCTTGCCAAAGCTGCAAGAGGGTACTTGTGTAGTTTGACGACGGCTTTTTGGTCAAAGGTTGCGGTGTATCGTTCAAGCAGTTCTTGCTTTTCGGCAAATAGTTTGCTCTCTACAACAATCGACGCTATGTTTTGCTTTGCCAAAATGCGTTTTGCCTCAAACAAAGCCTTGGAATTGAATATCTCCACGCCCTGCGATTGCAAGAAGATTGCTTCCTGAGAGATTATCACCCCTCTGTGAGGATAACCAAAGCTCAAAGCCTGCTTGTTGTAGCTCATCATGGCTTCGGTAAGAGCCGAAAGTTCCTCATCGCTGTCCGATTTGGTGCTTACAACTATGTAAGAGCCAAAATTGAAAGCTCTCAATACCTCTTCCTTTCCTCCTACGGCAAAAGACAAGTCCTTCAATATGCGTTCAAGTCTTATTCTCAACATATCGTTTCCATATTGCAAAACGATATTTTCAAAATTCAATAGTTCTATAAGGCACAAATAACACCCTGTCATATCCTTTTCTCTTTTCTTTATCTGTTTATACCCCATTTTTTCAGTTGATTGTCGATGCTTTGAGCCACCTCACTCACCGCAATGGACAAATCATCGTTCAAAATCACCTTGTCAAACTTGCAGCTCTTGCCTATTTCCATTTCGGCTCTTGCAATTCTCTGCTCCAAAGTGTCTTTCGTTTCGGTGTTTCTTCCCTCTATTCGGCGGCGAAGCTCTTCTATGCTCGGCGGCATGATAAAAATCGAAAATGCTTGGTCTTTCAGCATATTTTTGATGTTAATTCCGCCTTTCACATCGACGTCAAACACCACGATTTTGCCACTTGCCCATATTCTGTCCAACTCCGAACGCAACGTTCCGTAGTATCGACCCTCATACACTTCTTCCCATTCCAAGAAATCGCCCTTTGCAATTTTTTCTTTCATCTGTTCGGTCGAAAGGAAATGGTAATCCCTGCCGTCTGTTTCGCCCTCTCTCGGCGGTCTGTTAGTTGCCGAAACAGAGAAAGCAAACAAATCGGGATACTTCTCGAAAATTTGTTTGAGTATGGTGGTCTTTCCGCTTCCCGAAGGTGCCGAAAAAATAAATACGCCATTCATTTCGCTCTATTTGGTGAACCTTCTGTGAATTAAATCTTCAAGCGTGGTGAAAGCCAAAGAGCTTGATGCCCATTTTCTTTTGTGCTTTGTCTCTTCAATGACCTCCTTCGACATTTCCCAAGAAGTGAGAGAATTGAGACGATTGATAAAATCGGTATATTCTTTCAAATTTCCCGAGAACAAGTCGTTGATAAACATGAACTTTTCGCTCACTCCTATTGCCGTTCTCAAATCTGAACGAGTTTGGTTCTCGAATTGTTCGGCAATGGAGGTAGGTTTTTCGGAGAACAAGTCCAATGTGGAAGTCTCTCTCTTGCTTTTCGGCTCTGAGTCTCTCATTATGTTGTTGTGAAGGTAGCTCAAAACCGACGATTTGCTCTCATGCTTTTCTTCCTCCGGCTTTTGAGGCTCTTGTTCGGGCGGTTGCTCTTCTTGTGCAGGCTCTTTCGGCAAAGCAACTTCGGCATTTATCTTCGATTCTATCTCGACAGGCTGCAACAACTGCTCGACAACAATTTCTTGTTTCTCCTCTTCAACAGGAGTTTCTTGCTTTTCAGGCTCTGTTTCTTTGACTTGTCCCTCTGGCTCTTTTTCTTGGATAATTACTTCTTTTTCAGGCTTTTCCAAAACGGCGTTTTGCTCTTGCTCAAACGCCGTTTTATTTTCGCAAAACGCCGTTTTGTCAGAATAAATCGGCGTTTTATTTTCTTGTTCTCCCACAGGGCTTTTTTCAAGCGGCTGAACAGGCTCTTCAAGCTGCACAATTTCGGGAGCAGATTGAGGAATTATCTCAACCTTTTCTGCCATCGGTTCAATCTCTGCCGATATTATAAAATCATATAGTCGTCTCATCTTTCTTCTCAAGGTGTCCAAATCGAGACGAGACACCTCTTCGCTCTCGCATATCACCCTGCCGGCTCTTTCAAACTCTGAAATCAACGCCAGCAATCTTTCTTGAAAACCATTCATATCTGATAAAATACTCTTTTTTATACCTGTTTGAAATGAGTTTGTAAAATTACAACTTTTTTCTACAACGAACGGATTTTTCAAGACAAAATTCTTCTTTCTTCGGTTCTTTTGTTCCAAAACCGCATTTGCAGAGAGGATATTTGTAAATAAATCAGTAAATTTGCAAACTGAAATAATATGGTTTAGAATATGAACAACGAATTGAGCGAACAAGAAGTTCTCAGAAGGCAGGCAGCAGAACAATTAAGACAGTTGGGCATAGACCCTTATCCTGCGGCTTTATATCCTGTCAATGCAAAGACAAGCGAAATTTTATCGGAATATCCGAAAGACAATACACTCTATCAAGACGTGTCAATCGCCGGAAGAATAATGTCCCGCCGCATAATGGGAGCCGCTTCCTTTGCAGAATTACAAGACAGCTTCGGAAAAATCCAGCTATACATCAAAAGAGACGAAATATGTCCCCAAGAGGACAAAACAATGTACAATACCGTATTCAAAAAACTCCTTGACATCGGAGACATAATAGGAGTTAAAGGATACGTTTTCGTAACCCAGATGGGTGAAATATCAATTCACGTCAAAGAAATCAAGGTACTTTGCAAGTCAGTCAAGCCTTTGCCGGTTGTAAAAGAAAAAGACGGCAAGGTATATGACGCCTTTACCGACACCGAGCAGCGTTATCGTCAGCGTTATTTGGATTTGATTGTCAATCCTTCGGTAAAAGACACCTTCGTAAAGAGAACCAAAATCATCAACACGATGAGAGACTTCTTTAACGAGCAAGGATACTTGGAAGTAGAAACCCCTGTGTTGCAATCAATCCCCGGAGGTGCTGCCGCAAGACCTTTTATCACTCACCACAACAGCCTCAACATTCCGCTATATCTCAGAATTGCAAACGAATTGTACCTAAAAAGATTGATAGTCGGAGGATTTGAGGGAGTGTATGAGTTTTCCCGCAATTTCAGAAACGAAGGCATGGATCGCACTCACAATCCTGAGTTCACATGTATGGAAATCTATGTGGCATATAAGGACTATAATTGGATGATGGGCTTTACCGAAGAGATGATTGAACGAGTTGCCCTTGCACTTCACCAAACCACCAAAGTACAACTTGCAGACAAAGAAATAGACTTTCGTCGTCCGTTTGCAAGAGTAACAATGAGAGACTCAATTCTTCAATATACCGGCTACGATATTTACACCATGGACGAGAAACAGCTTTTCGACGCCTGCAAAGCAATGAATATCGAAGTAGATGAAACAATGGGTAAAGGCAAATTGATAGATGAGATTTTCGGAGCAAAGTGTGAGCATCACTACATTCAGCCAACATTCATTTATGACTACCCAAAAGAAATGTCTCCTTTGACAAAGAAACACCGAAACATCGAAGGATTGACCGAAAGGTTCGAGTTGTTTGTAAATGGCAAGGAGTTGGCAAACGCTTATTCGGAATTGAACGACCCTATCGACCAGTTGGAAAGATTTCAAGACCAATTAAAGCTCCAAGAAAGAGGAGACGACGAAGCCATGTACATAGATTACGACTTTGTGAGGGCGTTGGAGTATGGTATGCCGCCAACTTCGGGAATGGGAATAGGCATCGACCGACTTTGTATGCTCATGACAAACAACGTATCTATTCAAGACGTTTTGTTGTTCCCTCAAATGAAACCCGAAAAGAAGCCTGTTGTTGCCACAGACGAGCAATTTATCGAATGCGGAGTGCCGCAAGAGTGGATTGCCATGCTGAGAAAAGCGGGCATAAACAAGATTGAAGACTTGAAAAACGCCAATCCGAACAAACTATTCAACGACCTCAATGGTTTGAGAAAGAAAAACAAACTTGACATTGCTCCTTTGAAAGCCGAGCAAGTGCAGGAGTGGATAAACAAATAAGGATTTCGGAAGAATGAACAGCAAAGCACGGACGGTCATATTGGTACTTCTGTCGATTGTATTGGGAGTTATGATTGGTCTTTTCGTAATTCCCTCGGGCGGAAGCAACTCTTTTTCGGGCAAGGGCAGCAAAATAGATTATATCTTGTCGCTTATCGACAGCCAATACGTAGATAAGGTCGATATGGACTCGTTACAAGACGAGGCAATCAGGAGTTTCCTCGCTGACTTGGACCCTCACTCTGTCTATATGACGGCTGAGGAAATCAAAAAGGAGAATGAACTTTTGCAGGGCAACTTTGACGGTATCGGAATACAGTTCCGAATAATCGAAGATACCATTGTGGTTGTGCAAACAATCAATCCCGGACCTTCACAACGGGCAGGCATAATGGCAGGAGACCGCATCACCAAAGTAGATGGCAAGAACGTTACCGGCAAAGAGATAACCAACGAAAAGGTTTTCAAGTTGCTGCGTGGCAAAAGCGGCACAAAGGTGTCTGTTGCGGTCAAACGCCCGGGCATAAGCAAGGAAATCAATTACAATCTCACCCGTGCAGCAATTCCTATCCACAGTGTAGATTATTCAGGCATGATTGACGCCAACACAGGCTACATAAAATTGTCCCAATTTACCGCAAAGTCTCATCAAGAGGTACACTCGGCACTTGCACGTCTCAAAAAGCAAGGTGCAACTCAGCTTTTGTTTGACCTAAGAGGCAACGGAGGCGGCTATCTCGACCAGGCAATAGACATTGCAGACGAATTTTTGCCAAAGGACGACCTTATTGTTTTCACAAACGGAAGATACAGAGGACGAAACGACTACTTTGCAACCTCCAAGGGGCTGTTTGAAGACGGCAAGGTGATTGTTTTGATTGACGAAGTTGCCGCATCGGCTTCCGAAATCGTCTCGGGAGCATTGCAAGACAACGACCGTGCAATGATAATCGGCAGAAGAACCTTCGGCAAAGGCTTGGTTCAAGAACAAAAGTCGCTTCCCGATGGTTCTGCAATCCGCCTTACGGTTGCCCGATACTACACTCCGAGCGGCAGATGCATCCAAAGACCATACATTTCGGGCGACCCCGAGAAGTATTACACCGACTTTATCGAACGATATGCCAATATGGAAAAGCATACCGACACAATATCGCACGCCGACAGCCTCAAATATAAGACAAAGAAAGGAAGAACAGTCTATGGAGGCGGAGGAATAGAGCCGGATGTGGAACTGCCGTACTATGTCTATAAAAAGAGCGACTATTATTCCACTTTGTTGCAAAAAGGCTTGATTTACAAGTATTGTTTTGACTATGTGGACAAAAATAGAGAGAGTTTCAAACAATATAAAGACGGACAAGACTTTCTAAACCGCTATTCGATAGGCGAAAACGTACTTCAAAAGATGCTGAACTTCGCAAGCGAACAAAAAATCGACAAACGCCCTCTCTCTTCTGCCGAAAACAAGGAGATAAAGCAACTGATGAAAGCCTATATGGCTCAAAACCTCTACGGAGACGAGTACTTTTACCCTTCATTTCTGCTCATAGACGAGGACGTTCAAAAAGCACTTCCGTACTTTAAGAAATAACAAGAAACAAAACGCCGTTTCAGTCGGACAAAACGCCGTTTTGGCAGAATAAATCGCCGTTTTATTTTAGCAAAACGGCGATTTGTTTTGTCAAGACAAAGAAGTATGAAAATCAAATAGTTATACAAGGCAACAACTCATGCAAAACTAATATCCGACAGGCAGTGTTGCTCTTGTTGTTTGGCTGATTAAAAAAATTGTAATACCTTTGCCAATAGTAATACAGTAACAATAAGAAAAGGAAAGCACAAAATGCTGTCCGCAAACAGTGAAACATATTCATTAAGAACATATTAAAATAAAATGTCATGAAAACAAAACTCAAATTATTTACATCTCTTGCTCTTATAACCTTGTGTTGTACTTCTTGTATGCAGATGTGTGTTGAAACTTCACGCTCTCAAAAATATGCTGCAAAGCATCAGGAGTTTAAGGCACTGAATGCAGACGACTTGAAGGCATTATTGATTGATGATACTTCTTGTTACAAATTTGTTGTCTTTTATTCGCCATGTTGCACCCCTTGTCATGACCACATGAGGCTCATCTATCCCGACATTATGAAGTCTTACGACAGCACAACCGTAAAATGGTACTTCATATTGGAGAATACCGGCGGCATAAAGAATGTTCATGACCTTCTCGAGCAGTATAATCTCGATGTTGTGCCATATTATATGGCTGATAAGAGAGAAGCGTTTTGCAACAAGAACGAAAACAAGTGGAATAACCTCATCAACTATATTTTTCCCGAGGGAGAAAAAGTCGATGATGCCTTCGGACTTCCGATAAACCTCATTGTTGACAAGCACGGCAGTCTATTGAAAAGTTATAACCGCTATTCGGGAGAAATGAGAGTACATCCGAGAGGGTTATACTATATAAAGGACAAAGATGTTCGAGAGATTGACTTCTCGCAAATGGACACCTTGAATTTTGATTGGAAGCCCTATACCTGTACCGGCAACGACTGCAAGCTCTAAGCTAAAAGCTATAATACCAAAACGCCGTTTCAGTCGGACAAAACGCCGTTTTGGCAGAATAAATCGCCGTTTTATTTTAGCAAAACGGCGATTTGTTTTGTCAAGACAAAGAAGTATGAAAATCAAATAGTTATACAAGGCAACAACTCATGCAAAACTAATATCCGACAGGCAGTGTTGCTCTTGTTGTTTGGCTGATTAAAAAAATTGTAATACCTTTGCCAATAGTAATACAGTAACAATAAGAAAAGGAAAGCACAAAATGCTGTCCGCAAACAGTGAAACATATTCATTAAGAACATATTAAAATAAAATGTCATGAAAACAAAAATCAAATTATTTGCGTCTCTTGCTCTCATAACCTTGTGTTGTTCTTCTTGCATAAGGATATGTATTGAAACTTCACGCTCTCAAAAATATGCGGCAAAGCATCAAGAGTTTAAGGCACTGAATGCAGACGACTTGAAGACATTATTGATTGATGATACGTCTTGTTACAAATTTGTTGTCTTTTATTCGCCATGTTGCGGCCCTTGCCATGACCACATGAGGCTCACCTATCCCGACATTATGAAGTCTTACGACAGCACAACCGTAAAATGGTACTTCATATTGGAGAATACCGGCGGCATAAAGAATGTTCATGACCTTCTCGAGCAGTATAATCTCGATGTTGTGCCATATTATATGGCTGATAAGAGAGAAGCGTTTTGCAACAAGAACGAAAACAAGTGGAATAACCTCATCAACTATATTTTTCCCGAGGGAGAAAAAGTCGATGATGCCTTCGGACTTCCGATAAACCTCATTGTTGACAAGCACGGCAGTCTATTGAAAAGTTATAACCGCTATTCGGGAGAAATGAGAGTACATCCGAGAGGGTTATACTATATAAAGGACAAAGATGTTCGAGAGATTGACTTCTCGCAAATGGACACCTTGAATTTTGACTGGGAACCATTTATATGTACCGGCAGCGACTGCAAGCTCTAAGCTAAAAGCTATAATACCAAAAGCCGTTTTTGGAAAGAGGAAACAAAAAACTGAATAAAATAGTATCAAAAGACAGATGAAAGAAGAGAAATATAATTTGAGAGGAGTCAGTGCCTCAAAAGAAGATGTTCACAATGCAATCAAAAATATCGACAAAGGCTTGTTCCCAAAGGCGTTTTGCAAAATTGTTCCCGACACATTGAGCGGCAGCGACGAACACTGCATAATCATGCACGCCGACGGAGCAGGAACAAAAAGCTCTCTTGCCTATATGTATTGGAAACAGACGGGCGATTTATCGGTATGGAAAGGAATAGCAATAGATTCCATTGTGATGAATATTGACGACCTTATTTGCGTCGGGGCAACCGACAACATATTACTAAGTTCCACCATAGGAAGAAACAAGAATCTTATTCCGGGAGAAGTAATCTCCAAAATCATCAACGGAACTGAGGAATTTTTGGAGCAGATGAGACAGTTGGGAATAGGAATACGCTCCACAGGAGGAGAAACTGCCGATGTGGGAGACCTTGTCAGAACGATAATTGTCGATAGTACCGTAACTGCAAGAATGAAACGTTCCGACGTAATCTCCAACGACCATATCAAGGCGGGCGATGTGATTGTGGGATTGGCTTCATTTGGCAAGGCAAGCTACGAAAGCGAATACAATGGCGGCATGGGAAGCAACGGATTGACCTCTGCAAGACACGATGTGTTCAATCACGAGCTTGCAAAGCTCTATCCCGAAAGCTATGACAACGCCCTGCCCGAAGAAGTGGTCTATTGCGGAGGCTTGAACCTTACTTCCAAAACAGCAGTCGAGGGAGTAGATGCAGGCAAAATGGTACTCTCGCCTACCAGAACTTACGCTCCGGTGATTGCAGCGGTATTAAAGGAACACAGAAACAAGATTGACGGTTTGGTTCATTGCAGCGGAGGGGCGCAAACCAAAGTTCTGCACTTTTTGAACGATGGTTTGAGAGCAGTAAAGGACAATTTGTTCCCTATTCCGCCGCTTTTCGAGATGATTCAGCAACAATCAAAGACCGATTGGCAAGAGATGTACAAAGTATTCAACATGGGACATCGCATGGAAGTCTATACAAACGAACAAACCGCACAAGAAGTGATTGCAATCAGCAAGAGCTTCGACATTGACGCCAGAATAATCGGTCATATCGAACAAAGCGACAAAACGAGCGTGGTGGTAAAAAGCCCTTACGGCGAGTTCCTTTACCAATAGGAAGCTCCCTTACAACACAAAGAGCAAACAACAAATCAAGAGCAAGAGACCTCACTTTGAGACCTTGCTCTTGTTTCTTTGTAAGAACCAATCCTCAAACCAACGCTTTGAAAAATATGAGACAACAAGAGTAATTGCCACCGCAAGAGAAAGAAACAGCACAACAACAGCCCATTGCGGCAAAGCATCTTTGAACTTTGAGAGAAGCACAACAACAGAGAACATAACACAACAGTGATACATATATATTCCGTAGGAGATTTCGCCGAGCGTTACAAGGACTTTGTTTTCCAAAACGCCTTTCGGTTTGCAGAAAAGCACGACTGAGAAAATCACATACAAGTATAAGAACGACAAAATCAGAGGCGAGACTATCGGAGTAAAGAAAAGAGCGTTCCAAACAGCATTGTCGATATTGATATTGAAGAAAAGGAAAAGCAAAACAAGCGAGCAAACCAGCAGACGCACAATCGGTTTGAAGCAAAGTTTGTTTTCTATGCTGCTTTTGGCATTAAAGAGCAAATAAGCCCCCAAAGCACCCGTTGCCATGCTCTCAAAATTGTAGTTGAACGCCAAAAGATAAAACACACTCGAAGAATCAAAAAAGAAATATGCCGCAACTTCTGCCACAATCTTCAATCCCATGGTTGCAAATATGACCACGGGCAAATGTTTCTTGAAAAACTTGACAAGCGGAGCCCACATCAGGTAGAAAATCTCTTCGACCCCTATCGACCAAAGGGGTTCTAAAAGATGATGACCGTAGATGTGCAGAACCATAATCGGGCAGAAGAAAAGAAAATAGTACCAAGTCTGTCCTATGGAATAAGGCATCTGATAGTCAAGTCCCGAAATTGATATTGCAAGCGGAAGAAAAATCGTTCCGATTGCAATCAACAAAAAATAAAGAGGCCATATCCGCCTTATCCTGCGAAGATAGAATTGCTTGATATTGATATTTTGAGTTTGAGACTGTTCCTTTTGCAAAAGGTAAGTGATGAGAAATCCACTCAAAACGAAGAAGAAATTGACTGCATTGGCTCCGTTGCGAAACAAACCGACGTTCTCCAAATCAAAAAGCCCGTATTTCCTGCCTATGGTGGCACTATGGTGCAGTAAAACCAACAATGCTGCAAAAAATCTCAAGGAATTTACCCCCCCCGAAATAGGATATATTCTTGTACATCAAGGAGTAAGGGAAATTATTTGTCAAATTGAAATACCAAAAAGAAAAACGGTTTGCCCCGATTGAGGAGCAAACCATTTAATTGCACGATTATTCGCCGAGGGTTGCAACCATCACTGCTTTGATAGTGTGCATACGGTTTTCGGCTTCGTCAAATACGATAGAGTTTTCAGACTCGAATACTTCTTCTGTAACTTCTATGCCGTCCAAACCAAATTGTTTGTTTACGTCTCTGCCGACTTGTGTTTCCAAGTTGTGGTATGCAGGAAGGCAGTGCATGAATTTGCATTTCGGATTGCCTGTCATCTCCATCATTTGCTTGTTTACCTGATATGGCTTCAACAAGTTAATTCTCTCTGCCCACACTTCGGTTGGCTCACCCATCGATACCCAAACGTCAGTGTACAAGAAATCGCAACCCTTTACTCCTTCTGCCACATTGTCTGTAACAGTTACTTTTGCACCTGTTTCTTTTGCTATCTCTTGGCAGGTTTTTACCAATTCTGCATCAGGTTGCAATCCCTTTGGAGCAACAATTCTTACGTCCATTCCCATTTTTGCTCCGCCAACCATAAGAGAATTTCCCATGTTGTAGCGTGCGTCTCCGACGTAAGCGTAAGTTACTTGGTTCAATGGCTTATCGACGTGTTCGCTCATGGTCAAAAAGTCTGCCAATATCTGAGTTGGGTGGAACTCGTTGGTAAGTCCGTTCCATACAGGCACGCCTGCATATTTTGCAAGCTCCTCTACGGTTTCTTGCTTAAAGCCTCTGTATTCTATACCGTCGAACATTCTTCCCAAAACGCGGGCTGTGTCTGCCATACTTTCCTTTACACCTATTTGAGAGCCTGAAGGGCCCAAATAAGTAACGTGTGCGCCTTGGTCGTATGCTGCAACCTCGAAAGCACATCTTGTACGGGTAGATGTTTTTTCAAATATCAAGGCGATATTTTTGCCTTTCAATGTTGGTTGTTCTGTACCTGCATACTTTGCTCTCTTCAAATCGCGAGCCAAGTCCAACATGTATTGGATTTCTTTGGGAGTGAAATCCAACAACTTCAAAAAGTTTCTGTTTCTTAGGTTAAATGCCATAACTCTTTTGTTTTAATTGTTTAAATAAATATTGAAAATTCAATTCCTAATCTTTGTATCGAAAAATTCTCTGTTATTTCTGCACCATCATAGTAGTAATTACTTCTTGGAGAAAGGTGATAATCAATTAACAACAGCATTCTTCTTTTGGTCAAAATCTCAATCCCGGCTTTCCCGACAAAACTACATTCCCACCGATTGTCGCATACCAATTCCGTTTTGGCATCTAAATCTCTCTGTTTCTCTGTATTGAATATCATTCCCACGCCTAAGGCTGTCAAAACGTTCACTTTGTCAAACAAAGGAATGTGAAAGTTTGCCAAAACAGGAACATAGACCTGATTGAGGTTTATTTCGGTGTTGCCCGTTGCACTTTCATACCTCAGGTGTCTGTTTATGAATTCATGTTCCAACATAACAGAGAACCAAGACGATAGTTTGTAATCAAATTTGAACGAAAAACCTGCACTATATGCACAATCAATTCTCGGCAACGAACTCAAACCAACAGCATAATTTAGTGTCGGCAAGTTCAAAGCTCCGCAACTAATCCCAAATCCGATGCTTTTGTCTATCAAAAAACGACTTGATTTACCGCTTTCTCCACAAAAGCAAACTGACGTGAGAAAAATCCAGAAAAAGAGACTGATTACAACCTTTCTCATTCAGATTTATTATTACCAAACGATGCGTGTGCCGCAGTTTTCATTGCCAAGCTGTCCTGCTTCGGTGATTATGCACTCTTTGCCTCCGTTTTTGACAAAGTGAAGTGCCGCTCTGACTTTTGGAGCCATCGATCCCTCGCCAAATTGTCCCTGTTCGAGATATTCTTCTGCCTGCTTGACGGTGATGACATCGAGAGCCAATTCGCCGGGTTTGCGGAAATTGATATAGACTTTTGGAACGTCCGTAAGGATATAAAATTCGTCTGCTCCGATTTCAACTGCCGTAAGTGCAGATGCCAAGTCCTTGTCGATAACTGCCTCGACGCCTTTGACGCCATTTTCTTCCACAACAGGAATTCCGCCACCTCCGACGGTTACAACTATGTTTCCTTCCAACGCCAACTGTTTTACAATATCTATATTGGTAACTTTCAAAGGCTTTGGTGAGGCTACAACTTTGCGATACTTGTCGCTCTTGGAGTCTTTAGCGTATGTGCCGCCGTTTTCTCTTGCAAAGGCTTCGGCTTCTTCCTTTGTATAATAAGGACCTACGGGTTTGACAGGTTTTTTGAACGCCTCGTCGTTCTTATCTACCACAACCTGAGTGAGGAGTGTCAAAACATTGCGGTCAATTCCCTCACGGGCAAAAACATTTCTGAATCCCTGCTCTATAAGGTAGCCGATAGAACCCTGAGTTTCGGCAACACAAAAATCCATCGGCATTGCTTCAATTCCGAATTTCTTTTTGCCTGCCTCATGTTGCAACATAACGTTGCCAACCTGCGGTCCGTTTCCGTGTCCTATGACAAGGTTGTAGTCTTGCTTCAAAAGACTTACCAAAGAGTCGCAAGTCTCGGTTACATTCTTTATTTGCTCTTGATATGTGCCTTTCTGACCGCTTCTCAACAAAGCATTCCCGCCAAAAGCCACAACTGCCAATTTTTTCATTCTTCGCTTGTTTAATGTTTTTTCTTAGAAATAAGTGGCAAAGATAGGCATTTTTTCCGACTTGCAACCAAGGTGTCAAAATAAAACGCCGTTTTGGCGAAATAAAACGGCGTTTTATTCGGACAAAACGCCGTTTTATTTTGCTGAAAGGGCGTTTTGGAAAAGCCTAATTGAGTGGATTTTGTTACCTTTGCAAAAAAGGACGTACCACCTGCGGCAAAGGGCTGTGTTTGTATGTTTTTTGCTTGTGTTGCCATGGTGTCATGTTTGTTGAAAACCAAGATATATGTTGATTGAAATGAAAAAGGGATTATTTTTTGCGGCTTTGGTGTTTGTGGTTTCTTCTCTTGCGGCTCAGAGGTCGGCTTTGGTTGTGGTCGATACTTTGAGTATGCAGGTCGATACGACAGTTTTTCACTTTACTACCTATGCTCCGACGGCGGAGGCTTGCTTTGCTTTTTCGACAACCAAGCCCGACACTCTCAATCGGAACATAGGTCTGAGCGTTGTGGCAGCTTTTACCTCCAAAGCTCCCGAACATATTGTGGGAACGAGTGTTTGCAAGGGCAAAAAACTATATTATCCGACCGAGAGCGAGAGCGGTTATTGTCTTATCACTTCTTCGGGCGTGGAAATCAACCCTTTGGACACCAATGACGCAACTCCAATCACCAAAGCGATAAGGGAGAAAGGCGATTACTTTCAACAGATGATTTTGGTCAATGGAGGAAAGGCTGTTCCCACGACTATTTTTCGCAACAGGACAACTGCCCGCAGGGCTTTGGTCATTACGGCTTCTCAAACCATGTTGGTCGAAACTGACGACCGCATTCATATTGATGTATTTACCGATTGTCTGATACGAATGGGGGCAATACAGGCAATTTATCTTGACATGGGTTCGTGGAGCGAGGGTTGGTATAGGACAAACTCGGGGCAAATCTGTCGTATCGGCAAAAACTGGAAGTCTTCTCACCTTCAAACCAACTGGCTTGTGATACAAAAGCGTTGAAGTGTCGATTGAATGACAATAAAAAGCCGATAGTTACTTCGTCTTTGTGGCAGAAAGCAGAACGCTTTCGAGTACTTCGTTGCACTTTTCCCAGCGAAAGTTGTTCAAGATGTACTCTCTTGCATTTGTTGCAAGACTTTGGGAGAGTGATTGGTCTTCAAGCAGTGTCAAGATGTGCTTTGCGTATTCGCTCTCGGTGTCGGCAATCATTATTTGTTCGCCGTCTTTTGCCATGAGGGCTTTGTTGGCAAGACGGGAGGTGATTGAGGGAATTTTGCAAGCCATTGCTTCCAACAGTTTGTTTTGCAGTCCTGTTCCAATCTGCATCGGGGCAACAAAAACGCGGCTTTGAAGATACATCTGCCTCATATCGGGTACTTTTTCGACAATCAAATCAAGTTTTGAGGCAAATCGTTTTACTTCTTTCGGAGGATTGACACCTGCAATGCAGAGAGTGGTTTGCGGACGCTTTGCTCTGACAAGCGGCATTATCGTTTTGAGAAGATAGAGGGCTGCAACAATGTTGGGTTTGTAGCCCATATTTCCGCAAAAGAGTATGTCGTATTTCTTTTCCATTGCTTCGGGAGCAGCAACATACTTGTCCGACACTCCGTTTGAAACTATTGCCACTTCGTTTTTCCTTTTGCAAGAGAGCAACTCTCGGTCGGCATCTGTTATTATGGTAGTACGGTCAAACAAAGAGAACATTTCTTCTTCGTATTTCCTCAATCGTTCGGCTTCGATGAAGAAAAACTTTCGTGAAAGCAGCTTGCTTTTTTCTGCCCTGCGAAACATATTTGCCGAAAGGGTGTCTTGGAAGTCCAAAACCGAAGGCAGCGAGATGCTTTCGGCGTATGGAGCTGTGCGGACGAACTGGTGGTAACACACATCGGGCTTGTGCTTTTTCAAGAAGGCATCATATTGTCGTTTCAGCTTGTTTGAGCGATAGAAAGCGACCTGAAACGGCAGTCGCAAGAAGAGAGCAAGCAGCACATTCAAAACAGAAACAAAAGGATTGAGCCTTGCAAGCTCTATTTGCTTGCAAAAAGGTTGCAAACAAGCCATGTCGGAAGGGTCAATCGGGCCTCTTGTAAGGCAAAACAAATAAATATCGTGCTGTTTTGCCAACTGCACAATCTGGTTGTAAGCTCTGAGCTTGTCGCCCTTTATCAAAGGATAGGGAAACCTCGAAAGGAAAACGGCAATCTTCATAGTTGTTCGTAATAAGCACTGATTTCTTTTGCTATCTCGTCGGTATTGTAACGTGTTGCGATGAGTTGGGCGGCCTGAAAGCCGATTTCTTTTGCATAAGAGCTGTCGTCCAAACATCTTTTTACTGCTATTGCAAACTCCTGTGGTGTGTCGGCAATGATAATGTTCTTTCCATTTTCGTACATCAGCCCTTCGGCAGCAATGGTTGTGGCAATCACTGTTTTGCCTATGCTCATTGCCTCAATGATTTTAATTCTTATTCCGCTGCCCGAAAGAAGCGGCACGACCATTATTTGTTTGCTTGTCATAAAACGAATACTGTCATCGACCTCTCCGACAACAAACACATCTTTTTCGTGAGTATTTAACAACCAATCGGGCATATTTCTGCCTGCAAAGTAAGCCTTGACCTGCGGACTTGCAGCCTTGACACTCTTCCAGCACGATTTGAGAAACCATTTTATGCCTTGCTCGTTCGGAACCCAATTCATGCTTCCGATATGAAAGATACTATTTTGCTCTTCAAGCACATCGGGCAAAATTTCAGGGGTATCTATTCCGACCGCAATGGGCTTGCAAAGTCGCCGGCAACCGTTTTGGATAAAGTATTCGGCATCTGTGGCTGTTACAGGGAAGATTGCATCGTAGTCGTTTATCCTTTCCCTTTCGTAATGTTCCAAAGTGAGATAGAGATGTTTGAGATAAAATCGTTTGAAAGGATTGTTTGTTGCCTTGTATGTGCGTTGCCAAATTTTGTTTTCCACATTGGGACTTCGCAATACAACTTTGGCATTGCTGTATTTGCGAACAAGCGGAACGTAAGGAGTAAGGAAGATACTCTCCATTTGAATTATGTCGAACTTTTGGCGAGTCAAAACATCGCGGAGCTTATCTTTCATTGCTTGATTGATAAATCGTTTCACATGATAGCTCTCTCCGCACAACATTGCTTCGATTGCAGGAAACAACTTGACGTCCAAATCGACAAAAACGGTCTCAAAGCCCGTCTTTTCCAAATAATCCTGAGGCAGAGCGTCAATATTGCAAGGGTGTTTCTTCGAGTGGAAAGACACAACCTTGACTTGGTGTCCCATATTCAGCAATCCGGTTGTCAGAGAGTTCATTCCCATTGCTCCTCCGTCCGTTGCAGGAAACGGAGGCTTATAACAAACTTGCAGTATTCTCATTATCTTGTTTTGTTTTCTTCGTTTTAATGAATTGTTTTATCCTTTCAAAAAATTTTGTCCAAGCCTCGGAACTGAAAACCGCCGAGTCGGAAGTTGCTTTCATCGTAAGCACAATCCCTATTGGCAAAAAAATCAAAGAAGACAGCCACATACCCAACCAAATCGGTATTTCGCCCTCCAAAGCCGCATTTTCGCCAACCTGACCCACTATGTGGTAGATGATAAACGCCAAAGTTGAAACCACAACAGGCATTCCCAATCCTCCCTTTCGTATTATCGCTCCAAGGGGAGCACCGATAAAAAACAGTATAAGGCAGGCTGCCGAAAGTGTAAACTTACGATGAAATTCTATTTTGTGCTTATTGATGTATTCTTCGTCCGATTTCAGCTTTGTTTCGTAGTTTGCAATCTCGTTTTGGTAGAATTGTTTCGCTCCTTCGGAAAGATAGTCGAGCTTTGCTTTCTCTTTGTCCGACACCATGCCGTTTTTGTCGCAGTGTATCTTTATTCCGCTACTTACAAAGGCAGGTTCTTGGTTTATTCTGTCAAACAAAAATTTCTGCATCAGTGACTTGTATTCTCTGCTTTCTGCTTTCAGGGTATCGAGAGCCTGTTTGAGTTGCACCACATTGAGCATTGTGTGATGTCCTTCGTAGCGGTCTTGATCTGCCTTTTGGTATGCAAAATCTGAAATGTCAAATCGGATTGTTTGTTCTTGGTAATCCATTCTCACAAGGGGGTGAGCGTTTCGGTTCTCTTCGCTTAAATCTTCGTCAAAGGTATATCCCGAAAATAGTTTGAAGATTAAAGTATTTCCGTCTTTGCTTGTGAACATCTGTCCGCTGTCTGCAATGTTCACCGTGGTGTTTCCCAAATCCTTACTGTGATCGTAGATGATTATGTCTTTGAGATATTGACCTGTTTTGTCCTTTGCACCTATTCTTATGGTATAATTCTCAATCTCGGTGTAAAATTCATCGGGTTGAATGTTCAAAGCAGGTTTCTTTGTCTTGATTTCATACATCAGGACTTTGAGTTTGCCGGTTGCATCGGGTATCACATTGTTTGAAAAGTAGAAAGCTATGCCGCAAAAGCAGATACTAAGCGCTATCAGGGGTCTCAATATTCTCCAAAGAGAAAGACCGGAGGATTTCATTGCCACAAGTTCGTATCTTTCTCCGAAGTTTCCCATCGTCATAATGGAAGCTAAGAGGATTGAAAGCGGCAAAGCCATCGGCACAAGGGTTGCACAAGCGTATGTAATCATCTCCAAGATTACCGACCACTCCAATCCCTTGCCTACAATCTGCTCTATCTTTTTCCAAAGGAACTGTAACAACAATACAAATATCGCAATGGAAAAGGTAAGCAGCCAAGGACCCAAGTAAGATTTCAAGATATATTTGTCAAGTCTTTTCACGCCTATGTCAGTTCAAAGGAACAAAAGTACAACATTTATTTGTAATTTTGCCGATGAAAGAATGAAAATATCAAAACGTAAGGAGGAATTTATGCAAGCACGCTCACAGAGTGGTCAAACAACAGATGAAAAAGCCACGCCTTCAAAACCATTTACTTATATCATAGATGAGTTCGCCGACATCAAGGTTATGCGTTATCGTTTTGAGGCTTGGCAAAATTTATCACTCAATCAAAAACATCTTATTTATCATTTGTCTTGTGCAGCTCTTTGGGGCAGAGATATAATATGGCAACAACACTGCGAATTGAACCTTGTTGTGAGAAAGGCTCTTGAAAAGGCTTTGACTTCTTACCAAGGCAGCCGAACGACAGCCGATTGGAAAGAGTTTGAAACCTATTGCAAGAGAGTCTTCTTCTCAAACGGCATTCATCATCACTATGCCGAAGAGAAGTTCTTCCCACTTTGTTCTCGCGAATACTTTATTTCGGTCGTTGCCTCGTCGTTTGGCAAAGATAAACCACACACTTATTCTGAGCAGATAGCCGAATATGTTTACAATCCCGAGATTGCTCCAATCCGAAGGCAGAGCGACAAGAGCAAGGACTTGGTTGCCTCATCTTCGGTGGCGTTTTACAAGGGTGTAAGCCGAAGTGAGGTCGAACAATTCTACCAAAAGGCAGACCAAGGCGACAGCTTGAGACCAATTTCCACCGGATTGAACACCATAGTTGTCAAAACAGAAAAAGGAATTGAGGAAAAGGTGTGCCGAAAGGGAGGAGTATATGGCAGGTGGATTGAAAAAATAATCGAACACTTGCAAGCGGCACTGCCATACTGCGAGAATGAACAGCAGAAACGTCATACCGAACTATTGATTTCCTACTATACCACAGGCGATTTGAAGACTTGGGACGATTACAACATAGCATGGGTAAAGGAGAATGAGGCGGCAGTGGATTATATCTCGGGATTTATAGAAACATACCTTGACCCCTTAGGGCAAAAAGCCTCATGGGAAGCTCTTGTCGATGTTAAAGATTATCAAGCTACCAAAAGATGTGAACTCCTTTCGCAAAACGCTCAATGGTTTGAGGACAACAGTCCGATAAATCCTATATACAAGAAAGAAAAGGTAGTGGGTATCAGTGCAAAAGTAATAGATGCAGTGTGCTTGGCTGGAGATAATTTCCCCACACCTCCAATCGGTATCAATCTTCCCAACAGCGATTGGATTAGAAAGGAGTATGGTTCAAAAAGTGTGAACATTGCAAATCTTGCCCACGCATACGAGCAGGCTGCAATGGAAAGTCCCAAAAGTGTATTGGACGAATTTGCACTCACAGACGAAGAAAAGCAGCGTGCAAAGCTCTATGCAACACTTTCAAACGACCTTCATACCGATATGCACGAGTGTTTGGGACACGGAAGCGGCAAACTCTTGGAACAAACAGACCAAAATGCTCTCAAAGAATACTCTTCCACTTTGGAGGAGGCCCGAGCTGACTTGTTTGCTCTTTATTATATGTATGATGACAAGATGATTGAGCTTGGTTTGGTGAGCGACAAGCAGGTTGCAATGGAGGCTTACGACAGCTATATCCGCAACGGATTGCTCTCACAGCTTACTCGCATTCAGCTTGGCAAAGATTTGACAGAGTCTCACATGCAGGCAAGGAAGCTGATTTCAAGTTATGCTTTTGAAAATTCGGATTGCATCGAAAGGGTATATCAAAACAACAAGACTTATTTCGCAATCAAAGATTACGAAAAGCTCCAAAAGGTATTCGGAAACCTGCTTGCGACAATTCAAGACATCAAATCTACCGGCAATTATGCCAAGGGAAAAGAATTGGTCGAGACTTACGGAGTAAAAATCGACCCTTTGCTTCACAAACAGGTGTTGGAACGCTACCAAAAACTCAATCTGAAACCATACGGCGGCTTTGTGAATGTTGATATTGTCCCTATGAGAAATTCCGCAGGCGAGGTGATTGATTATTCTCTCGAATATCCGGAAAGTTTTTTGGAACAAATGCTCCGATATGGCAGAGAATACTCATTTGACAAGTAGTCAAAGAGAGCGTAGTGCGATAGAAAAAAACAAGATGAGGTTGCTGTTTGTCAGAACCTCATCTTATTTTTTTGTTTCTGCAAAAAGACTATTGTTTGTCGTATTTCAGTATGCTGTTGTCAAAAAAGACCAATTCTATTCCTGCCTCTGCGAACATTTTTTCGCTCTCTGCTCCTGCATGATACTTCATCTGACAAACAACTCTCTTTATTCCGCAGTTGATAATCATCATTGCACAAGTGCGACAAGGGGTCATGCGGCAGTAGAGTGTCGCTCCCTCCAAGGCTATGCCTCTTTTGGCTGCCTGACATATCGCATTTTGCTCTGCATGAACCGTTCTGACGCAATGGGTCGAAACGCTGCCGTCTTCGTTTATCGTCTGCTTCAACAGATGCCCCACATCGTCGCAATGGGCAAGCCCTGTCGGAGAACCCACATAGCCTGTTACCAACACCTGACGGTCTTTGACTATCACGCAACCGCTTCTTCCTCTGTCGCAAGTGGCACGTTTTGAGGCTGCATCTGCCAATTCCATGAAGTATTCGTCCCATGAGGGTCTTGTTTTGCGTTCAATCTCGCTTATCACGGCGTTTACCTTCTCTCTGAGGGCAGCTATGTCAGAGTTGTTCTCAAATCGATAATCTGCCATTGCCATACAGCTGCTTATATCTTGGCTTTTGCCGTTTTGAGGCTTCATTTCTCTCTGTTCGTTTGCCACAAAGGTTTCAAAATCCACGTTGTCGGTCTCGCTCTTGCGGAGCTTAATTCTTTCGTATCGGGTTTTGAGGTCTGCATCGACCGAAAAGAGATAAAATCCCGACACTTTTCTCATGAGCAATACCTCTTCGGGATTTCTCACACTTTCAATCACACAGTTTTTCCCCTCTTTGAGAGCCTCGTTCATCATACTTCGTATGATGTAATCGCTGCCATGTTCTTGTCTTATGGCGTTGGCAGTGCTTGTCATGCTGTCCCGATTTACCGTAAGACCGCGTTTTTCAATCTCTTTGACCAAAAAGTCTCTTGCAGAGAAGTGCAAAAAGCCTCGTTCTTTCAAACAATCGACTATCGTACCCTTTCCGGCTCCCAATGTGCCGGTTATGCCTATCATTATCATACTTTGTAGTCGTATTTTATCGCAGAAAGTTCTTTGTTTGCCTTTACAATTTTGTCTTTGAGGCTTTCCTTGTAAGCAATCATCTTTTGCCTTAGCTCTTTGTCCGCTGTTGCCAAAATTTGTACTGCAAGGATTGCCGCATTCAAAGCTCCGTTGATTGCAACCGTTGCAACAGGTATTCCGGGAGGCATTTGCAACATTGCCAGAGCAGCGTCCATTCCCTCCAAAGAAGACTTTATCGGAACACCTATCACAGGCAGCGGTGTCATTGCCGCAATCACTCCCGGAAGATGTGCTGCCATTCCTGCTCCTGCAATTATCACTTCTATGCCTCTTTGTTCTGCCTTTGTGGCAAAGTCTTCCACTTCTTTGGGAGTGCGATGTGCCGAAAGGGCATTCATTTCAAACGGAATTTCCATTTGATTTAGAAACTTGGCTGCCGCTTCCATTACAGGCAAATCGGAAGTGCTGCCCATTATTATACTCACTCTTGCTACCATAATAGGATATATTTTGTTTTGCAAAGGTAAGATTTTCAACTCATTCTCACAATAATTTGAGCAAATTATTTGTTTGTTTCGATGTATGGGTGTTCCCAAATGTGGCAAAGCGGAAAGAATTGTGCGAAACAGCAACAAAATCTCTTGTGAAAGCATTTGATTTTCAGATTGTTTGAAAGCAGCAAAATAAAACGGCGTTTCACGAAAATAAAACGCCGTTTCAGTCGGACAAAACGGCGTTTTATTTTTGCAAATCGGCGTTTTATTTCGGCAGCTTCAATAATCAAAATCACAAGAGGTAGAAAACCGATGATTTTCGTATCTTTGCAGACCGTTTTTGCGGCAGATTGGACAAGAAAAACAAACAACCCGATGTGAAAATCGGCAATAATAATCAAACATATTCAACCAAATGGAAGACAGAAGAGACAATCGTTCTTGGAAAAGACCCGAGAGAAGAGACAGAGAGTTCAGACAAGATGAAGGATTTCGCAGAGAAAGCAGCGACAGAAGAGAATTTCGTCCGAGAAATGAAAGACATTTTGAGTTCAAAGACAGAGAAGAATTACCATTTCGACAAGAAAGACAGGGCAAACGCCCGAGAATAAAAAGAGACTCTTACAATCGAGAAGACCAAAGAGGCTTTGTTCCTGTTGAAAGGACAAGACAAAGAAGAAACAGGGACGACAATCAAAGGTCATTTGACAGAAGAGAACACTCTTTTGACCAAAGAGACAACAACTTCGGCAGAGAAAAAAAGAGAAATCACTCAAAATTTGAGGGCAACAAGCGTTCGTTTGAGCGAAAGAGACAATACTACTCCGAAACTCCCGACATAGCAAACAAAGAAGACGGATTGATACGTCTTAACAAGTATATTTCAAACTCGGGTATCTGTTCGAGACGAGAAGCCGACGTTTTGATTTCCACAGGTGTGGTTACGGTAAACGGAGAGGTCGTTACACAAATGGGATATAAGGTAAAGCCGGGCGATAGTGTGTGTTACGGAGGAGAAAAGCTCTCCAACGAAAGAAAAGTCTATCTTTTGCTCAACAAACCCAAAGGATTCATCACCACACTCGAAGACCCGCAAGAGAGAAAGACCGTAATGAGCCTTGTGGGAAAGGCTTGCAAAGAGAGAATTTACCCTGTCGGAAGATTGGATAGAAATACCTGCGGACTATTACTTTTTACCAATGACGGCGAATTAACAAAGAAACTGACCCACCCTTCGTTCGGAGCGAGGAAAATCTACCACGTGGAATTGGATAAGCCGCTTACCAAAGCTGACATGAACCTTCTTTGCGAGGGAGTGGAGTTGGAAGACGGCATTGCACGCTTTGACGACATTCAATACGTAGAAGGATTTAACAGCAAGAAGGTTGTGGGCGTTGAACTGCACTCGGGCAAAAACAGAATAGTCAGACGTATGTTCAACCACTTGGATTATAAGGTTGAAAAGTTGGATAGAGTTTTCTTTGCGGGACTTACGAAAAAAAATCTCACAAGAGGACACTATCGTTTCTTGACCGAGCAAGAAGTAGCCTTCTTAAAAAAGTAAGCAGATGAAGTTTGCTTTCTCTGATAAGCCCGCAAGATGGAAGAAAGTCTTGTTTTGGGGTGTTGTTTGTTGCTTGTTTTTGTTTGTTTTGAGCATTGCAATCGTTCTTTTCAACACAGACAAAATCAAACAGACCTTTGTCAGAGAAATAAACAAGCACCTATTGACCGAAGTCAGCGTAAAGGAGATAGATGTCGGCATTTTGTCGTCCTTTCCGCTGGTTTCGGTTTCTTTTTCGGACATAGTGATGCCCGATGCTTACCCTGACAGCACACTCTGTTGCGATACCCTTGCCGTATTGCAGCAAATCAAACTCAAATTTAACCTTGTCGATATTCTCAAAGGCAGATACAATGTCAAAAAAGTGGAGGCTTCGCACGGCAAAATCAAACTTAAAGTCCTTTCTTCGGGCGAAAGCAACTACCACTTTTGGAAAAGCGACACCACAAGCACGAGTTCGGATTTTGCTTTCTCGATTAAGGATTTCCGTTTGAAAGATATAGATTTGGAATACGTCAATGAAATATCCAAACTCTTGATTGGAGCAAATCTTTCCGACGCCCGGGCAAGCGGAGACTTCTCTTCACAGAAACAAAACATTGTTCTGTCGTCCCGACTTCAACTAAGACGATTTGCATTCGACAAAGTGCAGACCGCAAGCGATGTTCCGATAAAATTAAAAGTCGTTGCAGCCAACGATTTTGCCAAAAAGCAAGCCACAATCACCGAAAGCAAGATTTTTGTCGGCAAAATGGAGTTTGGAATTGACGGACAGTTCAACTATGAGGAAGATTTGTTTGTCGATTGTGACATTTCGGGAAGACAAATCAAACTTTCGGAAGCACTATCTCTTGTAAAGAAAGACGGCAAGGAGCTGTTTTCCGATTACAAAACTTCGGGAGACCTTGCCTTCTCGGCAAAAATCAAAGGCAAATTGACAAAAGACGCCGCCCCTTCGATAAATGCGACATTTAGTTTGAGCAATGCTTCTGCCCGCTATGAGAAAAAGAACATCAATATCACCAATGTGAAAATCTGTGGCAGCTATACAAATGGCGAAAAGTGCAATTCGGTAAGCTCTCTTTTGGATATAACAGCCTTTGAAGCCACTTTCAATCAGGGATACGTCAAAGGTAAATTCTCTCTCTCCGACTTCAATAAAACAAACGTCGATGCAAGTCTGCAAGCCGAAGTAAATCTGTCCCAAATCAAAGACTTGCTGAAACTTGACAGCACAGAAGTTTTGCAAGGCTTCGCAAAGATAGACTTGGAGCTGCAAAGAAAGAACTCAAAGGTGAAAATGAGCGGAAAAGGAGAGCTTAAAGACTTGGCTTTGCAGGACAAGAGATTGAAAAATCATGCTCTTTCCAAAACCAACTGCGATTTGACATTTGACAACAGTGCAATCAAAATAAACAAAGCGAAAGGACTGCTGAACAATCAAGCGTTTTCGCTTTGCGGAACTTACAATCTTGAAGGCAGATTGCAGGCTGACTTGCAGCTAAGGCAGTATAAGTTTAATGACATAACGCTTGACAACATCGATGCAAAGATTAACTACAACAAAGGCGTGATTGATTGCAAGAAATTGTCGTTTGGCATTTTTGAAGGCAGCGTTTCGAGCAACGATTGCAGGATTTTGCTTCAAGACAGTTGCACAATCGTCAAGGCAGATGCTGTTTTGAAAGACATCAATCTTCAAAAGGCTTTTGCCCAAACGAAGAACCTCAATCAAACCTTGCTGACCGACAAAAACATAGAGGGCAAACTCTCTGCCAAAGCGAAGGCAGGATTGTATTTTGACAAGGATTTCAATCTCGTTTTGGAGCGTTCGACGCTCGATATCGACTATACGCTTTCAAAAGGCAGGCTTAAAAATGTCAAAATGCTCGAAAAGCTGTCCTATTTTGTCGATGAACAGGCACTGAAAAACGTAAAATTTGAAACTATTTCCTCATCTGTTCAAATCAATGACGGAGTTATTGCGATAAATCCCATAAAGGTGTTGAGCAATGCGGTGAATTTTGATTTGGTAGGCAGACATTGCTTGGACGGAAAGATAGATTACAATGTTTCTATCAAGTTGTCGGAATTTGCAAGCAAGAAAAAGAAAGCCGCAATGCAGAAACAACAGCAGCAATTCGGCACTTTCGAGAGCGGAACGGACAACAGGATTACTCTTTTTGTCAAAATAGGAGGCACAATCGACAAACCCACATTCTCATACGACATAAAAGGCAATATGCAAAGGGCAAAAGAACAAATAAAACAAGACAAACAAAGCATATTGCAGTCGATTGACAAAGATTTTGACCTCAAACTCGAACAAAGTCGCCAAGACAAACAGCAATGGAAGCGACAACAGGAGGGCGAATACATAATCGAGTGGGAGCAAGAGAGCGAAAAACAAGCCGAAAGCAAGAAAAAACAATTTGAAGAAGGCGAATTCTCGGTAGAATGGGAGTAAACACAAAAAAAATAAGGAGCTTTCCTTTGAGAGAAAGCCCCTTGTGTTTTTACTCGGAAGCGAGATTACTTCTTGAAATAGCGATTGTAAAGAGCCTCAAAGCCTTTTCCGTGTCTTGCTTCGTCTCTTGCCATTTCGTGAACTGTGTCATGAATTGCATCAAGATTTGCAGCCTTTGCATTCTTTGCAACTCTTACTTTGTCAGCACAAGCTCCTGCTTCGGCGTTCATACGTTTTTCGAGATTGGTCTTTGTATCCCAAACAACGTCTCCCAAAAGTTCTGCAAACTTAGCTGCGTGTTCTGCTTCTTCCCAAGCATAACGCTTGAATGCTTCTGCAACTTCAGGATAGCCTTCTCTGTCTGCCTGACGGCTCATAGCCAAATACATTCCTACTTCGGTGCATTCGCCCATAAAGTGTGCGTTTAGGTCTTTTATCATCTCTTCTCCGCTTCCTTTTGCCACGCCTAAGACGTGTTCTGCTTCGAATACCAAGCCTGCTTCTTCGTTCAATTCTTTGAACTTCTCTGCCGGTTGTTTGCACTGAGGGCATTGTGCAGGTGGTTCAGGTCCTTCGTGTACGTAACCGCAAACGGTACAAATCCATTTCTTTGCCATAATCTTACTTTTTTAATGTTCTACAAATTGTTTGTTTGATTTTGTCGGAGCAAAATTACAAAAAAATCCTCCTATCTTCCAAATTTGAAATCGAAAAACATTTTTATAACGATATAGCTTTGCTTTTAAGCGACAATTTTTGCAGTTTTGGAACAATTATATTGGCGGTTTGTTCATCGGTTCCGGCGTTTCAAATTTGTATTTTCTTGCAACCATTGGTTTCTAATCTCGAAAAATAGCTGCTGATTTTCAAGTTGTTGCGGATAGACAAAGAAAGCGTAATTTGAAACGGCGTTCTGCTCGAATAAAACGGCGTTTTGCTCAGCTGAATCGCCGTTTTGTTTTAGCAAAACGCCGTTTGATTTTACCCACACAAAATGCCTTGTCGGGTCAAAGTTCGGAATACTGTTTTTTGCAAGCGAAAAAATCTTCCGACTTGCCATTTCGGGGAAGTTATGGTCAAGTATTTCGGTTTGAAACACCGTTTGGTTTTTCTCATCTCTTATCTCCAATGTACAAGACTGTGCCACATCGTAATAAGTGTCGTTGATAAAATACAAAAACAAGCTGTCGGGCGAGGAATATGTGTCTATCGACAAAAGGAAAGGAGCAAAACAGTTTTTGATTGTCTGACACACCGCCTTGGGTTGCCAAAGAGCATCAATTATGCTCCAAGATATTGCAGGATAAGGCTCATTGAGCTGCCAAAGAAGGCTTCCCATACAACGGGGCATTGCTCTTCGGTGAGCCTCTATGGCAATTTTGTAAGCATCTGAGGCAGTTATTTCTGCCTTTTGCCAATAGTCTCGGTCGCTTTCGACGTTTGAGAACCTTTCTTTGAGACGATTGTCAATCAATTCAAAGCCTCGCGGGTGTTTTTGGTGGATTGCAAACTGGGGATTGTCCTTTGAGTATGGCAGGGTGAAGAATTGTTCCATGCAACTCTTGCCCGGAGGCGACTGAAATCCGAATTCGCTCATAAATCTCGGCACTTTGCGAGTGTAAGTCTCAAAGACAGAGTCTCCCCACCACACTCCCCAATAATGACTGTCCCCTTCAGTCATCGATTGTGCCTTTCCCCAGCCGTGAATTGGCGAAGTGTGAACATAATCGGTGCTTTGTGCAGCCACGCTTACTATTTGGGGAAGCTGTTGTTTGAAGAGCTTGTCGTAATTCGATAAGGCAACGGCTGTATCTCTCACTTGGCTTTTCCAACCCCAATTCTCCCAACCCTCAAAGACCTCATTGTTGCCGCAAAGCAGTGCAAGACAAGGGTGAGAGGCAATTCGGGCAACCTCAAAGGCAGCATCTGACGCCACACCTTGAAGATATAAACTGTCGGCAGGGTACAAAGCACAGGCAAAAGGGAAATCCTGCCAAATCAATATGCCGTTTTCGTCGCAGGCTTTCAGGCTTTCTTCGTCCAAATAGAAGCCTCCGCCCCACACTCTGAGCATATTCATGTTGCAATCTTTGACCAAATCGATGTGTTTGGCAAGAGAAGAGTATTTCTCGCCGTGCATCTTTGTCGGAACAAGGTTTGCTCCCTTTGCAAAGAGCTTTCTGCCGTTGCAAACAAAGTAAAAACTCTCTCCTATGCTGTCTTTTTCTCTTACAAGCTCAATTTGCCTTATTCCAAAGCGGGTTTCCACACTCTCAATCTCCTTTTGCTTTTTGTCATACAGCTTTACGATGGCTTGATAGAGGCTTTGCTCTCCCCTTCCCTGCGGTTGCCAAAGTTGAGGCTTGCTTATAGAAAAGTCAAAGTTGAGAAAGCAATATCCTCCTGCCGTTCTGGTTGAAACGAGTTCAAGTTTCTTTGTTTTGAAACGCTTTCCATTTTTGTCGGTATAGTAAATTTTGGCGTATGAAACATCGTTTGAGCTGTCCGAAAGCATAACCGAAAGCGACATATCGGCACTTTTTTGGTTTACTTCCTTGGTTTGAATACCTGCATTCAAAACCCTGCAAGGCGAAGAGGCAAAATGCAACTTCAAAGGCATAAAAACTTCTCCTGCAAGCTCCCTCGGAGCCCAGTCCCAGCCGAATTGAAAGGCTGCGTGTCTGAAAACAGCACGCTTTTCCGAAGAGAGAATATCATAATCTTCCGATTTCACATTGTCCAAACGGGGCTTTACAGGCTCGATTACAATTCTTATTTCGTTCTTTCCCTCCTTTAGGTATTGCCTTATCTGCTGATGAAATCGCAAAGTGTTGTTTTGCTTTCTCGGAACTTCTCTCTGGTTGATGTATATGACGTAAGAAAGGTCGGAACACTCGAAAGAGAGTTCGCAACTGCCGAAAGAGAGCAGCGTTTCGTCAATGTCGAAGCTGAAAACGTACTCTGTGCGACAGCTGTCCAAGTATTGAAACAACAATTCGTTGTCTGCCTGATACAGATTGAGGTTCAATTTTTCTGCAACAAGGGAATAAACATCTGTTTTGCCTTTTTGCAATGCCATTGTGTCCTGATTGCAAATCAAAACGCCCCTGCCACACTCGGGCAAGAGCAAATCACGGCTCTCTGTCTGCGAACCGGCATACTGAAAGCTCAAAAGTCCGCAGACAAACAGCACAAAATTTTGCCAAAATTTCATATCACTCGTTTGGTTTTTCGTCAAAATACAAGAGAAGCAGCTCCCAAAATTGCCACTTCGTTGTCTTCAAGAGCCGAAGGCTCGATCGAAATTGTGTTTCTGAAAACAGGATAAAGGAATTGTTCGAAATACTCTCTCAAAGGCTTGAAGAGTTTTTCTCCTGCCTTGCTTAATCCTCCCGAAATGAAGATTGCTTCGGGTGAAGTGATAACTGCAACATTTGCCAAGCCGAGAGCCAAATAGCGAGCTGTGATGTCAAAGCACCGTAGTGCGAGAGGGTCATGTTTGTCTGCCGCTTCGCTTATGTCTTTTGCCGTTATCATGTCTTGGTTTATCGCTCTGAGAAGAGAAGGCGTGCTTTCGTTTTTCAGAAGTTCCTTTGCAGTGCGAACAATGCCCGTTGCAGAGCAGTAAGTCTCCAAACAACCATGTCTTCCACAGCCGCAGGCTCTTCCCTCGGGCTGAACTATCGCATGACCTGCCTCTCCTGCAAAGCCGGACTTGCCATATACGAGTTTGTTATCGACAAAAATGCCGCTTCCGACGCCTGTTCCGAGAGTTATCATGACAAAATCTCTCACGTTTTTGGCTTTTCCGTATATCTTTTCGCCCATTGCGGCTGCGTTTGCGTCGTTTGTCAAGACCACCTTGGCAGAGTAAGACTTTGTTTTGAGACTTTCTTTGAGCAAATCGACCAAAGGCACAATTCCTTTGAAGGGAAGATTTGGTGCTTGTTCGATTGTGCCGTTGTAATAGTTGCCGTTGGGAGCGCCTATGCCTGCTTTGATGCACTCTTTCGGCAAATTGTATTTTTGAGCTATCGAAACAATGTTGTCCGAAAGCGTTTCGACAAAGTCATTCAGCTCCTTGTGGTCGTAAGTCTTGAACTTGATTACCTCAACTATCTTTCCGCTTTCTTCAACCAAGCCTATGCGAGTATTAGTTCCGCCCAAATCAATTCCTATCGTGTAGTTCATATTGCAAAATCTTTGTTTGATTATATTGTTTCGGACACTTGGTCCAACATATCGCTCATTGTGAAAAATCCTTTCTTGTTTGAAAGCCAGTGTGCAGCAATTACCGCTCCCAAAGCGAAGCCTGCACGAGTTTTTGCCTCATGGCGGATTGTTATTTCGTCAAAAGGACTTTCGTATTTTATCTCATGAATGCCGCAAACCTCCCCTTGACGGATTGCATTTATGCAAAGAGTGTCTTTGTCGGAGCTTTCGCCAAGCTGCCATTTCGTTTTGCCGTCATAATTCGCGATAAGGTTTTCGGCAAGCGTGATTGCAGTTCCCGAAGGTGCGTCAATTTTGTGAACATGGTGCGTTTCGCTCATCGAAGGCGAGTATTGAGAATAGGAGTTCATCAATTTGGCAAGCCAAATGTTCATTTTGTTGAACAAAAACACCCCTATGGAAAAGTTGGAAGCCCAAAACATACTTTGATTTTTGCTTTGGCAAAGCTCTTGCAGCCTTTCTTTCTCGTCGTACCAGCCTGTTGTTCCCACAACAATGGGAATGTTTCTTTTGAAGCACTCTTCTATGTTGGCAACAACGCTTTGCGGAGTAGAAAAGTCAATAGCTGCCACATTGCCTTGAATAACCATTGCCTCAAAGTCGTATTTTGCCCAATCTTCCTTTGAATCTATTTTGGCTACAATGCTGTCCCCTGCTTTCAGAGCTTCGGTTTCCACCATTTTTCCCATCTTTCCGTAACCCGATATGATGATATTCATGATTGTTTCTGAGTTTTTAGTTATTTCTATTCTGCAAAGTTAAGTATTTTTTCTTCGTTTGAGATAATTTATACGCCGTCTTATTCTGACAAAACAAATAATTAGTAATTTTGCAGCCCGAAAACAAACCCTTAATGTCAGTGTTTATGAGAAAGAAACTATCATTCCTTTATTTTGTTGTGCCATTGCTGTGCATGATGCCTTTTGTTACTGCACCCATGGCTCTTTTTTGCGGCATTTTATTCGCATTTTTGAAAATTGAAAGACCATTTGAGTTTAAGAAATACTCCTCACCGCTGTTGCAATACAGCGTTGTGCTTATGGGATTTGGCATGAGCTTGGAACAAGTTATCGAAGTATCTTCAAAAGGTATCGTTTTGACGGCTTGTTCTGTCTTTTTGGTATTCCTTTTTGGTATGTTGCTCGGCAAACTCTTCAAGGTAGATAGAAATACCACCATGTTGATAAGCTCGGGTACTGCAATATGCGGAGGAAGTGCCATTGCGGCAGTCGCTCCAATCATAAACGCAAAAGATAATCAAATCTCTTTTGCCTTGACCGTCGTTTTCGTACTCAATGCAATCGCTTTGTTTATTTTTCCTCCCATAGGACACGCACTAAATATGGAAGAAGTAAATTTTGGCTACTGGTCGGCAATCGCAATTCACGATACATCGTCCGTTGTCGGTGCAGGAGCAGCCTATGGCGACCAAGCACTGCAAACAGCCGTGGCAGTAAAATTGGCAAGAACCCTTTGGATAATCCCGTTGTCTTTCTTGGTGTTGTTCTTAAACCGAAAGAACAATGCCACAAAGGGCAAAGTGAAAATTCCTTGGTTCATTCTCTATTTTGTTTTGGCGATTTTGATTGTTTATCTGCTTCCTGCCGGAGAGCCAATCTACAAAGAATTGTCGTTTTTGGGCAGACGGGGAATGGTTGTGGCACTTTTCCTTATTGGTTGCGGCTTTTCGTTTGACGACCTCAAACAAGCAGGAGCAAAATCCTTCGCCTTGGGAATTTTGTTGTGGATTTTGATAGGAGCAGGCACCTTTATGTTCTTCATGAACTAAGTTTTGTCGATTGATTATCAAACCTCAACCAACAAAGAGTTGATTTTCAAAGAAAAAGTCTTCGTTTCACCATAGGAAAAACGAAGACTTTTTCTCATATTATAAGACTTTGATTTTCAGTATCTTCTTTTCACAAAAACAAAACGCCGTTTCAGTGAATTAGAACGCCATTTCAGCCGGACAAAACGCCGAGTTATTTTCGCAAAACGGCGAATTGGAAAACCTCTGATGACAACTTGCTATGCAAGGTTTGGCAGAATAGGAAATAAAGTACTATACTGACATAATTTGAGGGGGTGTTGTAAACTCGGGACGATTATAAAGGACGGCAATTATTTCATTTGGTTTATTTTATTACCTTTGTGGCAGAATTTATAAATAGTTTGAATTATGGTAGAATATACAAGTAGCAGATTGTGTTTCAAGGCTGATTTGATAGAGCCTTTGAAAGATAATGAGTCTTTTATTGTTCATACTCCGAATGGTACATTCAAGTTTACAAAAGCCGATTTCTATCGTGTCTTTTCAAATGTCGTTAAAAGCAAAAGCTATCAAGAAGATAGAATATATAGTTGTTCCCATCTGCCACAAAAAGCTCTGCCATTCTTAATCTCTGGTCAATCTGTCATTATGCCTAAGCAGAAAAAGGAATCTATGCCTGCAAAAGATTTGGTAGGCGAAGAAATCCGAATGAAAATTAGAGAGATAGGAAGATTGTGGCGTAATTCTCCAAGCAATCCTCAAATAAATGATGACGTACTCAAGGATTGGAATAATCTGATAGAGGAATGGATAGCAGACAAAGATATGCCATTGATTATTCGCAAAGAAACAAGCAAGCGAGGTCAGGCATTTATGCATCCATGCGGAAGAGAAATTATCGTTTCTGACAATACAGCAGCCATTTGGGTGTATAGTAATGTATTAAAAGGAAAGGTTTTTACCTTATCTCAAGTCAAGGAACTATTGAAACGAAACGAGTTGCCGGTGGTATTTATGCAAACAGAAGAGATTAGGGCAAAAGCCAAATACACCAAGCAATTAGGTAGTTATGCTTTGTCCGGTTGGAAATTGTGTCATATCCAATCTGTGGGATTAAATACCAATAAAAGTATTGAAGAGTTGAATATATCCGATATTGAAGACCATTTCAGAAAATATGCAAACCCAAACAATATGTTCGTACTTCCAAAAGAAATCGGCTACTTAGGGGAGATAGATGTATTTATAGAAGAGCAGAGGCGATAAAAAGACAGAAACGTCAGAGAAATTGGGGCAAAATTTATAGTTATAACGTATAACTCATTTCTTGGGAACGCTATACAGAAAGAGGCTGTCTGACAATCATTCGTCAAACAGCCTCTCCGATTGTTTGTTTTGCGATACTCAGAAGTTGAGTATGCGGTAGGTTATGTTCAAATTGATATTGGTAATGTAGGGGTCGTCATCATAGCCTTTGGAATAGGAGTATTCAAAAGATGTTCCCACGCCCCAGCGATAGTCCCACTTCGGAATGAAATATTTGTAAGAGATTTCTCCTCCGATTTGAAAGTGGTTTGTTATTTCGTCTTCGTGAGAAATTCCGCCAAATGTATAGAAGTCTTTGGTCTGATGAACAAAACCGACAACAAGTCCCAATCGGAGCTGATGTGCATGGGATTTGTTCAAAAAGTTATAGCCACATACGGCAGAGACTGAGTAAGCAAAGCGATTTTTCGGATACTTGGCTCTAATATCCAAAGGATTAACAGACATAATCTCCTGCGGGTCTTGTGCAATGTCTGCAATGAGGATGTTGAACCGCACTCGGGCAAACGCACTATTTCTAAAAGACAACTCTACAGAAGGAATATAGTTCAACCAAATCTGACTTGTGGTGTGTCCTGTCGGATTTTGGTAGTGGAAATCTGCAAAGGGTATTAAGTTCTCTTGAACTGACAAGGTAAAGTTCTTGTTATCCTTTTGCGAATAGCCGCTTGTGCAAAGCAGAATGCCAAGCAGCATAAACAAAATCAACTTTTTTTTCATTTCTCATCAATATATTTAATCGTTATTCGGCGTTTTCTCGAATTCTCTTTGCTTTATGCTTTGCCTATGGGGTTAATGCGTTCGTATGGTGCGCCGGGTTGTATGTCTTTAATCTTGCCGTTGGTCATCTCATATCGTGAGATATTCTCTTGTAGGGCGGCAAGTAATTTCTTTGCATGAATGGGTGAAAGTATCACTCTGCTTTTTACTTGTGCCTTCGGAACTCCGGGCATTACTTGTATGAAATCCATTACAAACTCTGTGGGAGAGTGTTGTATCAGTTGGAGGTTGCTGTAAACTCCTTGTGCCACATCGGGTGTCAATTCGATGTCTATCTGTCCTTGTTTGTTGTCGTTTTCCATGTTTATCTGCTTTTCAAAAAAAAGAAATACGAGAATGCACAAGGCTTTCTCGTATTTCCAAAATTCATTTTACTATTCTGCCGATGTTTTTTCGGCAGGTTTTCTGCCTCTTCTGACAGGTTGTATCGTCTGAACGTTTTGTTCGTCTATTTGGTCTTTGTTTGAAACCATTGCTTTGGCATATTCGGGCAATCCTGTTCCTGCAGGGATAAGGTGTCCTACCAAAACGTTCTCCTTCATTCCCAACAAATAGTCTGTCTTTGCACTGATGGCTGCTTCGTTCAAGACTTTGGTTGTCTCTTGGAATGATGCCGCCGAAAGATAGCTCTTTGTCTGCAATGAGGCTTTGGTAATTCCTTGAAGAACTTGGTGTGCGGTTGCAGGCATTGCGTCTCTTGCCACAACAAGTGCTTTGTCTTTTCTCTTCAATGAGGAGTTCTCGTCTCTCAACTTTCGTGCTGTGATAATCTGACCTTCGTGGCAGTTCTCGCTGTCGCCTTTGTCGGTTACCACTTTCATGCCGAAAATGTTGTCGTTCTCTTCTTGGAAGTCTAACTTATTGACCATTTCTCCTTCAAGGAAACGTGTATCGCCCGGGTCGTCAATCTCCACTTTTCTCATCATCTGTCGAACGATGACTTCAAAGTGTTTGTCGTTTATCTTCACACCCTGCAAACGGTAAACCTCTTGTACTTCGTTTACTATGTACTCTTGTACTTTCATAGGTCCTTTTATTGCCAAGATGTCGGCAGGGGTGATTGCTCCTTCGCTGAGCGGTGTTCCTGCTTTGACATAGTCGTTCTCTTGAGCAAGGATTTGTTTTGTTGTCGGTATGAGATAGGTTCTCTTCTCTCCTATCTTAGGAGTTATGATGACCTCTCTGTTTCCTCTCTTCAACTTCTTGTTCAACGATACCACACCGTCAATTTCGGCAACGACCGCAGAGTCTGACGGATTTCGTGCTTCAAACAACTCGGTTACTCTCGGCAAACCTCCCGTGATGTCTCCTGCCTTGCCAAATGAACGAGGTATCTTGACCAATGATGTTCCTTGTTGAATATCTTGCTCGTCTTCGACAATAAGGTGAGCGCCCACCGGAATGTCGTAGGTCTTGATTATTTCGCCCGAGGCATCTATTATGCTGATTGAAGGGTTCTTGGATTTTTGTCTCGATTCTATGATAACCTTGTCTTGCAAGCCTGTCTGGTCATCAGACTCTATCCTGTAAGTAACTCCTTCGACAATAGATTCGTATCTTACCTTTCCGCTTACTTCGGATATGATAACCGCATTGTATGGGTCCCACTCTGCTATAACGTCGCCTTTGTGAACTTCTACATTGTTTTCAAAGTACAACTTGGCTCCGTATGGTATGTTACCGGAAGAAAGGATTGCATGGGTGTTAGGATCGGTTATTCTCATTTCGGCAGAACGTCCTATGACTACGCTGTACTTGTCGTCGCCGTCTTGGAACGGAACGCTACGCAACTCATCGATTTGCATCATTCCGTCATACTTTGCTGTCAATTTTGAATTTGAACCGACGTTTCCTCCTGCCACACCTCCGACGTGGAAAGTTCTCAACGTAAGCTGAGTTCCCGGCTCTCCGATTGACTGAGCTGCAATAACGCCGACGGCTTCTCCTTTTTGTACCATCTTGCCTGTTGCAAGGTTTCGTCCGTAACATTTTGCACAAACACCTCTCTTGCTTTCGCAGGTCAAAACTGAACGGATTTCTACTTCCTCTATCGGTGAGTCTTCTATCTTTTGGCAAATGTCTTCTGTCAATTCGTCTCCCGACCTTGCGATTATCTCGCCTGTTTGAGGGTGTATGATGTCATGAACGGTTACTCTACCGAGTATTCTGTCGTATAGTGTTTGTACTATATCTTCGTTTTTCTTTAAGGCTGTTGTAGGAATACCTCTCAATGTGCCGCAGTCTTCTTCGGTGATGATGACATCGTGAGTTACATCGACCAACCTTCTTGTCAAATATCCTGCTTCGGCTGTCTTCAAAGCGGTATCTGCCAAACCTTTTCTTGCTCCGTGGGTCGAAATAAAGTACTCCAACACTGACAATCCTTCCTTGAAGTTGGAGATAATAGGGTTCTCGATAATCTCTGCTCCCGTTGCTCCCGACTTTTGAGGCTTTGCCATCAGTCCACGCATACCTGTAAGCTGACGTATCTGCTCCTTGCTACCACGGGCTCCCGAGTCAAGCATCATATATACAGGGTTAAATCCTTGTCTGTCTTCGGATATGTGCTTCATAACGACCTCGGTCAAACGGCGGTTGGTGTCTGTCCAAATATCGATGACTTGATTGTATCGCTCGTTGTTGGTTATCAGACCCATTTGGTAGTTCATCATGACCTCATCTACCGATGCGTTTGCTTCCTTAATCATTTCGACTTTTTCCTCAGGCACTAACACATCGCCAAGGTTAAATGACAAACCTCCGACAAACGCCATTCTGTATCCCAAGTCTTTGATGTCGTCGAGGAACTTGGCTGTTTTTGCCATTCCGCAGACTTTCAAAACATCGCCTATGATGTCTCGCAAGATGCTCTTCTTCAATACCACGTTTATGTAGCCATATTCAGGCGGCACAACAAGGTTGAACAACACTCTTCCGACGGTGGTGTCTATTATTTCGTACTTAGGTTCAGGGTCTTCGGTTCTCAGTCTTCTCAACTTGATGTTGGCGTGCAAGTCTATTCTGCCTTCGTTGTGTGCAATCTGTACTTCTTCGGAAGAATAGAAGGTCATGCCCTCGCCTTTTACCTTGCCTGTTTCGTCCGATACTCTTCCCTTGGTCATGTAATACAATCCCAAAACCATGTCCTGTGAAGGGACGGTTATCGGTGTTCCGTTTGCAGGGCTTAGTATGTTGTGAGAAGCAAGCATCAGCAGCTGTGCTTCCAATATAGCTGCGTTTCCAAGCGGTACATGGACTGCCATCTGGTCTCCGTCAAAGTCGGCATTGAACGCTGCACAGACCAATGGGTGCAATCTTATCGCCTTGCCTTCGACCAACTTAGGTTGGAATGCTTGGATACCCAAACGGTGAAGGGTCGGAGCTCGGTTCAAAAGAACAGGGTGTCCTTTCAATATGTTTTCGAGGATTTCCCATACTCTCGGGTCTTCTCTCTTATCTACTATTTTCTTTGCCGATTTGACGGTCTTGACTATTCCTCTTTCCAACATCTTTCTGATGATGAATGGTTTGAATAGTTCTGATGCCATATCCTTAGGCAAGCCGCACTCATGCATCTTTAAGTCCGGTCCTACGACGATTACCGAACGTCCTGAGTAGTCCACACGTTTTCCCAACAAGTTTTGACGAAATCGTCCTTGCTTTCCTTTCAAGAAATCGGACAATGACTTCAAAGGTCTGTTGGCATCGGAAGACTTGACAGAGCTTGACTTTCTCGAATTGTCAAACAATGAATCGACAGCTTCCTGCAACATACGTTTCTCGTTACGCATGATGACATCGGGAGCTTTAATCTCTATCAATCTTTTCAAACGATTGTTTCGTATGATTACTCGTCTGTACAAGTCATTGAGGTCAGAGGTTGCAAAACGCCCTCCGTCCAATGGAACAAGCGGACGCAAATCGGGCGGAATAACAGGCACTACTTGAACTATCATCCACTCAGGTCTGTTTTCTTTCTTCTTGTTGGCTTCTCTGAATGCCTCCACAACGTTCAATCTCTTCAAAGCGTCGTGCTTTCTCTGCTGAGAAGTTTCTTTGTGTGCCTTGTCCCTCAACTCGTATGACAACTTGTCCAAGTCTAACTCCTTCAAGAGGTCATAAAGTGCCTCAGCACCCATTTTGGCTACGAACTTATTTGGGTCGTCGTCGGGAAGTTGTCTGTTTTCCATAGGCAACTTCTCCATGTAGTCGAAGTATTCTTCTTCGGTAAGAAGGTCCATTTTTTGTACCTCGAACTCCTGAGCCAATCCGGGGTTGATTACTATATACTTTTCGTAGTAAATAATCTGCTCCAACTTCTTGCTCGGAATACCAAGCAAAGAACCTATCTTGTTGGGAAGAGAACGGAAGAACCAGATGTGAGCAACGGGTACTACCAACTTGATGTGTCCCATTCTCTCTCTTCTGACTTTCTTCTCTGTTACTTCAACTCCACATCTGTCGCAGATAATTCCTTTGTAACGTATTCTTTTATATTTACCGCAATGACACTCCCAGTCTTTCACAGGTCCGAATATTCTCTCACAAAACAATCCGTCTCTTTCGGGCTTGTATGTTCTGTAATTTATCGTTTCGGGTTTCAAGACCTCTCCTCTTGACCTCTCCTCAATCGATTGAGGAGAAGCCAAACTGATTGTCATCGAATTAAATGTGCTGCTTATCTGATTTTCTTTTTTACTCGCCATAATGCCTATCCTTAATTTTGTCTATGGAACCTGCCACTTGCTAATCAAATGATACTTCCAAATTCAATCCTCTCAATTCGTGTATCAAAACATTGAATGACTCCGGAATGCCCGGTGTAGGCATATTGTCTCCCTTGACGATTGCTTCGTATGCTTTGGCTCTTCCGACAACATCGTCAGATTTAACCGTAAGTATTTCTTGCAAAACGTGAGAAGCTCCGAATGCCTCCAATGCCCAGACTTCCATTTCTCCGAAACGTTGTCCTCCGAACTGAGCCTTTCCTCCCAATGGTTGCTGTGTAATCAACGAATATGGTCCTATACTTCTTGCGTGCATCTTATCGTCAATCATGTGATGCAACTTCAACATATAGACATATCCTACCGTTGCAGGCTGGTCAAAATACTCGCCTGTCTCTCCGTCTCTCAAATAACATTTTCCATTGTGAGGCAGACCTGCCTTGTCCATATATCCATTGACATCTTCCAAAGTAGCTCCGTCAAATATAGGAGTGTGAAATCTCAAATTCAATTCATGACCTGCCCAACCAAGAACAGTTTCAAAAATCTGTCCCAAGTTCATACGAGAAGGCACACCAAGCGGATTTAATACTATATCTACAGGTTTACCATCGTCCAAGAAAGGCATATCTTCCTCCCTTACTATCTTGGCAACAATACCCTTGTTACCATGACGACCTGCCATCTTGTCTCCAACTTTCAATTTTCTCTTCTTGGCAATATATATTTTCGCCATCTGAACAATTCCCGATGGCAAATCATCACCTATAGTTGCCGCATAAGTTTGGCGAGCAAGTACACTTTGCAACTCTCTGCACTTGATGTTGTAATTATTCAACATCTCTTTGACAAGTTCGTTAGTTTGTGCATCAGTAGTCCAATTATTCGGATTGACATTTGCGTAGTCTATCGAAGCAAGCAACTTTTGATTGAACTTGGATTTCTTTGGTATAAACTCCTCACTGAAATTGGAATAAACACCTGCAGAAACTTTGCCTGTAAGCAACACAAACAACTTATCTATCAACTTGTTGTTTAGTTCTTGCTGTTCTTTTTCAAACTTCTCTTTTAGTTCTTTTGTAATCTCGTTTGCACGTTGTCTTGATTTCTTATCATTTACAAATCTCGTAAACAAACGTTTGTCAATCACAACGCCACTGATTGAAGGTGGAACTTTGAGAGAAGCATCTTTTACATCTCCTGCTTTCTCTCCGAATATCGCCCTCAAGAGTTTTTCTTCCGGCGTAGGATCCGATTCTCCCTTAGGGGTAATCTTTCCGACCAAAATATCACCTTCTTTTACATGTGCGCCTATTCTTATCATTCCATTCTCGTCAAGATCCTTGGTAGCTTCCTGACTTACGTTAGGAATATCCCGAGTCAGTTCTTCCAATCCGCGTTTTGTTTCTCTGACTTCGGTAATAAATTCATCAACGTGAACTGATGTGAAAATATCTTCTTTTACAATTCTTTCGGAAATAACGATTGCGTCCTCATAGTTGTAACCTTTCCAAGGCATGAATGCAACCTGTAAGTTTCTTCCGAGAGCCAAAACTCCGTTCTTGGTTGCATAACCTTCGCAAAGAACTTGTCCTTTGACAACCTTGTCTCCCTTGTTTACTATCGGACGAAGATTGATTGAAGTACTCTGATTGGTTCTTTGGAATTTTGTGAGCTTATATCTCTTCACATCGTCCTCAAAACTTACCAATCTTTCATTTTCGTCTCTTTCGTAACGAATAACTATTTCTCTTGCATCTACGAACTCTACTATTCCGTCTCCTTCGGCATGAATTAGCACTCTCGAATCGTATGCCACAGACTCTTCTATTCCCGTTCCCACAATCGGAATGTCCGGATTTAGCAACGGAACAGCTTGACGCATCATGTTTGAACCCATCAATGCACGATTGGCATCATCGTGTTCAAGGAACGGAATCAAAGATGCTGCGATTGAAGCAATTTGGTTTGAAGCAACGTCCATCAAAGACACCTGCTCGGGAGCGACAATAGGGAAGTCTGCCATTTGACGAGCCTTTATTCTGTCTTCTGCAAACCTATTGTCAGAATCCAACTGAGTGGTTGCCTGTGCAATTATCTTGTCTTCTTCTTCCTCGGCGGTAAGATAGATAGGTCCTTCGTTCATCAAGACCTTTCCGTCCTTCACCTTATAGTATGGAGTTTCGATAAAGCCCAAAGAATTTATCTTTGCAAACACACTCAACGAAGAAATCAAACCAATGTTTGGTCCTTCGGGAGTTTCTATGGTACACAAACGTCCATAGTGAGTATAGTGAACGTCTCGCACTTCAAATCCGGAACGATCTCTCGACAAACCTCCGGGACCTAATGCAGAAATTCTTCTTTTGTTGGTCAATTCCGAAAGAGGGTTTGTTTGATCCATAAACTGAGACAACTGATTGGTGCCGAAGAAAGAGTTGATAACAGAAGACAAAGTCTTCGCATTTATCAAATCTGTAGGGCTGAATACTTCATTGTCTCTTACGTTCATTCTTTCTCTTATGGTTCTTGCCATACGAGAAAGACCAACTCCAAATTGAGCATACAACTGTTCTCCAACCGTTCTGATTCTTCTGTTGCTCAAGTGGTCAATATCATCGACCTCTGTCTTGGAGTTGATAAGCTCGATTAAGTATTTTATTATTGAAATGATGTCTTCCTTGGTAAGAACCTTTATATCCTCGCTTACATTCAAGTTCAACTTGGTATTTATTCTATACCTTCCGACATCACCTAAATCATATCTTTTGTCTGAGAAGAACAATTTCTCTATAATTCCTCTGGCAGTCTCTTCGTCAGGTGGTTCTGCACTACGCAACTGCCTATATATGTATTCAACAGCCTCCTTGGCATTATTGGCTGTATCCTTTTGCAATGTGTTAAAGATGATAGAGTAATCCGTTGCAGAGGCATCATCATTGTGCAACAAAACAGTTTTGACACCTGAATCCAAAATCAAATCCAAATGTTCCTGTTCCAAAACGGTTTCTCTATCTATTATGACCTCTGTTCTCTCGATTGAAACAACCTCTCCCGTATCCTCATCGACAAAATCCTCAATCCACGATTTTACAACACGGGCTGCCAATCTCCTACCCAATATCTTTTTCAAATTAGACTTGGTAACCTTCACTTCTTGAGCGAGGTCAAATATCTCCAATATGTCCTTGTCTGTTTCATAACCGATAGCCCTCAAAAGAGTTGTGATTGGCAACTTCTTCTTTCTGTCTATGTAGGCATACATCACGTTGTTAATATCGGTTGTGAACTCCATCCAAGAGCCTTTGAATGGGATTATACGTGCAGAATACAACTGCATTCCGTTTGCGTGAGTACTTGTTCCGAAAAATACTCCGGGCGAACGGTGTAATTGAGATACCACAACTCTCTCTGCTCCGTTGATGACGAAAGTTCCCTTCGGAGTCATGTATGGTATCATTCCCAAATAAACGTCTTGGATTTTTGTTTCAAAATCTTCGTGTTCCGGATCGGTGCAATACAATTTCAATTTTGCTTTCAAAGGAACACTGAAGGTCAATCCTCTCTCTATACATTCATCTATCGAATAGCGAGGAGGGTCAATAAAGTAGTCTAAGAACTCGAGGACGAAATTATTCCTTGCATCTGTTATAGGAAAATTCTCTGAAAATACTTTGTATAAGCCCTCATTAACTCTGTTCTCCGAGTTGGTCTCCAACTGGAAAAAATCCTTAAACGACTTCAACTGAATATCCAAAAAGTCAGGATATTCAAAATGCTTTACAGATGCGAAACTAACTAAGGTTGGATTATCTTGTGCCAAGGTTTTTCAAATTAAAAGGTTAAAAAATAAGTTAGATACAAAACACAATTAAAGGAGAGGTATTTCCTTGCGAAAATACCTTCCTTTAGTCTTATGATTGTGGTGAAATGTCTTACTTAATTTCAACCTTTGCACCAGCTTCCTCTAACGCTTTCTTCAAAGATTCTGCTTCTTCTTTTGAAACGCCTTCTTTCAATGTCTTTGGAGCAGCATCTACCAATTCTTTTGCTTCCTTAAGACCAAGGCTGCAAAGATCCTTTACCAACTTAACGACATTTAGCTTAGAAGCTCCGGCTTCTGCCAAAACAACATCAAATGCTGTTTTTTCTTCAGCTGCTGCACCTGCTGCTGCAGGACCGGCTGCTACAGCTACAGCTGCTGCTGCAGGCTCTATACCATATTCTTCTTTTAGTATATCAGCCAACTCTTTTACTTCTTTTACAGTTAGATTAACTAATTGTTCTGCGAATGCTTTCAAATCTGCCATTTTATTTACAATTTAATTTGTTTTACAATTTTATTCTTTTCTTTTACTCTGGTCTTTCCGACAAAGTTTTGATTACGCCTGACAAGGTATTTCCACCCGACTGCAATGCTCCGATAACGTTCTTTGCAGGAGACTGCAAAGCAGAAACGATGTCTGCAATAAGCTCGTTCTTGGACTTGATAGCTATCAAACTATCCAAAGCAGCATCACCAACATAGAAGCCTTCTTCTACATAAGCAGACTTCAATAGCGGTTTTTCGCTGTTGTTTCTGAACGATTTTATCAACTTAGCAGGTGCATTGTTTACGTTGGAGAGCATGACAGAAGTCGAACCCTTGAATGTTGGAAACAATTCAGAATAATCAACTTCTGACTTTTCCAATGCCTTTATCAGCAAAGTGTTCTTTACAACCAATAGCTTAACTTGGTTCTTGTAGCACAACTTTCTCAACTTTGCAGTATCTACGGCATTAAGCCCTTCAATGTCCACAAAGTAGAGATAAGGATAATTTGCTATCTCATTACCTATTGCCTCTATCAGTTGCGACTTTTCTTCTTTTCTCATATTTCAACGTTTTACTGAGATTATTTGCTTATTGACTTTGGATCAACCTTCACGCCGGGACTCATAGTAGAAGATACAGTAATGCTCTTCACATAAGTTCCCTTAGCAGAAGTAGGTTTTAACTTGATAATTGTTTGCAACACTTCAATGACGTTGTCGTAAATCTTGTCAGCATCAAAAGACATACGAGCAACACTTGCATGAACGATTCCAAACTTATCCACCTTAAAGTCTATTTTGCCGGCTTTAACTTCTTGGACAGCCTTACCCACTTCCATTGTAACCGTTCCGGTTTTAGGATTTGGCATCAATCCTCTCGGACCCAACACCTTTCCCAAAGCTCCGACCTTAGGCATTACACTTGGCATAGTGATAATAACATCGACATCCGTCCAACCGCCTTTTATCTTGGTGATGTATTCATCTAATCCAACATAATCAGCTCCGGCAGCTTTAGCCTCTTCCTCCTTATCCTCAGTACACAAAACCAAAACTCTTTTGGTTTTCCCTGTACCGTGAGGCAACGTAACAATACCCCTGACCATTTGGTTTGCCTTACGAGGATCAACACCCAATCTGACATCCAAATCGAAAGAAGCATCAAACTTCGTAAAAGTAATATCCTTTACGATTTTTACTGCCTCTTCCAAAGAGTATTCTTTTGTCGAGTCGAATTTAGCTAAGGCTTCTTTTGTTTTCTTCGATTGTTTTGCCATTAGATTTTAATTCTTTTTTTGTGTTAAACTCCGTTGAAGAACTATTCCTCAACAACAATACCCATACTTCTTGCAGTTCCTTTCACAATGCTTACTGCAGACTCCAAGGTAAAGCAATTTAAGTCCACCATTTTAGCCTCTGCAATAGCTTTGATTTGATCCATTTTCAAAGTAGCAACCTTATTTCTGTTTGGTTCACCCGAACCACTCTTCAACTTGGCTGCTTCCTTTAACTGAACCGCAACAGGAGGGGTTTTAATTACAAAGTCAAAGGATTTGTCGGAATAAACAGTAATAATAGCTGGAATCAACTTACCGGCTTGGTCTTGAGTTCTGGCATTAAACTGTTTACAAAACTCCATGATATTGACACCCTTTGCACCCAAAGCAGGTCCAACAGGTGGCGATGGATTTGCCTTTCCTCCCGGAATTTGTAACTTAATTAATCCTGCAACTTCTTTAGCCATTTTACTAACGTGCGTTTAATGATTACTAAAAATTTTGAAGAGGCAAACCTTACTTAACGACTTGAATGAATGACAACTCAACCGGTGTTCGTCTTCCGAAGATTTTGACGATAACCGTCAGCTTACTCTTTTCGTTGTTAATTTCATCAATAACTCCGGAGAAATTGTTGAACGGACCATCTATTATTTTGACTGTCTCGCCAACAATGAATGGTTCCAACAACTCTTCGTCATCACCCATCATCTCATCAACTCGTCCCAATATTCTCTTGACTTCAAAATCCTGCAAAGGCACGGGAGTACCGTCCTTTTCAGCCAAAAAGTCAATCACATTGGGAACGTTTTTGATAACATGAACCACCTCTCCTTCAAGAGATGCTTCTATCAAAACATAGCCGGGAAACAACGTCCGATCCTTACTGACCCTCTTACCATTACGAACAGAATAAACCTTTTCGGTAGGAATTAAAACTTGCGAAACGTACTCCGAAAGACCACTATGAGCCACCTCGTTTTCGATGTACTCCTTAGCTTTCTTTTCCTTTCCGGAAATAGCTTTAACGACATACCATTTCTTTGATTGTTCACCCATATCGGAAGTCTATTGAATAAGATTACACCTAACAAAAATATAAACTCTGCCACACATCTTCATAAGGCGAAAAACCTTTTGGGAAGCAAGACATGCAGCCAAGAGACTTCTATCCCATCATTCCATATAGATAGCCCAACAATCCTTTCCAGAACATAGTAGGGTGAACACCCGTAACCATATCCATCAAGAATATTATAAAAGCAATTATCAAAGCAGCAACAAAAACAACCACTGTGCTATTGCTCAATTCAGACATTGTCGGCCATGACACCTTGTGCATAAGCTCGTCATAGCTACCTTTTACATAATCGACTATCTTAGACATCTATATTCTTGTTTTAATTTGCAGGGGCAGAGAGATTCGAACTCCCATCAATGGTTTTGGAGACCACTATTCTGCCCTTAAACTATGCCCCTAAAAGAGGCGATTTGCATCGCCTCAATATGTTACCTTATTTTATTAGTCCAAAATCTTGGTTACCTGACCTGCTCCTACGGTTCTACCACCTTCACGGATAGCGAAACGCAAGTTCTCGTTCAAAGCGATTTCTGAAATCAAATCAACTGTGATTGTCAAGTTATCGCCCGGCATAACCATATCGCGACCTTCCGGTAGAGAGATTTCTCCTGTTACGTCAGTTGTTCTGAAGTAGAATTGTGGACGATAGTGTCCGTGGAATGCGGTATGACGACCACCTTCTTCTTTCTTCAAGATATAAACCTCAGCTTGGAATTTCTTGTGAGGGTGAACAGAACCCGGTTTTGCAATAACCATACCACGACGGATTTCTGTCTTATCTATACCACGAAGCAACAATCCAACGTTATCTCCTGCTTCACCTTCGTCAAGTATCTTACGGAACATCTCAACTCCGGTGATAGTAGATTTCAATTTCTCAGCACCCATACCGATAATATCAACTGCATCACCAACGTGAACCATACCGGTTTCAATTCTACCTGTTGCAACAGTACCACGACCTGTGATAGAGAACACGTCCTCAATAGGCATCAAGAAATCTTTATCTTTGTCTCTTTGAGGTAGCGGAATCCATGTATCAACAGCGTCCATCAATTCCATTACTTTTTCAACCCACTTTGGTTCTCCATTCAATGCACCAAGAGCAGAGCCTCTGATGATTGGGGTATTGTCTCCGTCAAATTCATAGAATGACAACAAATCACGGATTTCCATTTCAACCAAATCCAACAATTCTGGGTCATCAACCAAGTCTACCTTGTTCATGAAGACAACCAAACGAGGAACGCCTACCTGACGAGCCAACAAGATGTGTTCACGAGTTTGAGGCATAGGACCGTCAGTTGCAGCAACAACTATTATGGCACCGTCCATTTGAGCAGCTCCCGTTACCATGTTCTTCACATAGTCGGCGTGACCGGGACAGTCAACGTGTGCATAGTGACGATTCTCTGTCTGATACTCAACGTGAGCGGTATTGATTGTTATACCTCTCTCTTTTTCTTCAGGAGCAGAGTCAATTGAATCAAATGATTTTACTTCTGAAAGACCCTTTGACGCCAATACAGTT
>JAEDJL010000006.1 GCA_016296345.1 Bacteroidales bacterium
TGTTTTTATTCACTACAAAGTTACGAAGAATTTCGCTAATTACCAAATTTTCAATAAATTATATTTCATCAAACTCACGTTAAAAGAAGAAAAACACAGAGATCTTCACAAAGACGAATATAAGGAAATCAAAAAAAAGAGGTAAAATGGCACCAAAACAAAATACGATAAAGAAATGGCATTTATTATAAAACACTTTGTTGATTTGTTTAATTACAAATTCAACATCCCATCTTACCAAAGAGGTTACAGATGGGAAAAGAAGCAGATAGAAGACCTGCTTTCAGACTTGGCTGAATTCAAAAACTCTTGTTCCGAAAACAAGAGCTTCTATTGCTTGCAACCAGTAGTTGTTACAAAGAACAATAAACTAAGTTCAGAAAAAGGTGAAGACGTTTATGACCTTATTGATGGGCAACAACGTCTTACGACTTTACGACTTATATTCCATCAAATAGCGGAGATGTTGCCAAAAGACATACAATCACAAATCTACACTATAGATTACGAGCGTAATGCTACGCCCATAGATGTTTTTTTTGTCAATCGTGCAAACGACACTATAGAAGAATGGTTTAAGCAACATGGGGCGATGACCAAAGCTCATATAGCAGAAGTGTTGTGTCCTAATCCAGACCACAATGAACATGATGTGAGGGTTATTTGGTACGATGTAGATGAGGAAACTGTAGCACTTTATGGTTCAAATATGGAATCTGTAGATATTTTCAATCGTCTGAACTATGGTAAAACCAGCCTAACAAGTACAGAACTTATCAAGGCTTTGTTTTTCCAATGCGACCATTATCCAGATAACGAGAAGACATTGCGTAAACAAATAGCCTTTTCTCGCTCTTGCGAATGGGACATCATGGAGAAAAATCTACAAAATCCATTCCTATGGGGTATGCTTGGCGTAATGGACTATAACTCCCACATAGATGTTCTCCTCTCTTTTGTTGTCCGCCGACTTCTTGATGAACACCCTAAATTAGGGGATAATATTTCTGATGACAAAGATTATAATTATCGTGTAATAAACAACTATATTGGCAACAACCCAAACCAATGGGGGAAAATGATTGATACGCTATGGGAAAAACTACAAGACTCTTATGTAGTGATTACCAATTGGTATAGCAATCACCAATGGTATCATCTCGTCGGACTGTATATATCACTGTTTAAGTTGAAGAACAAAAAAGCAAAAGATAAAGAGTTTTCCAACCTTATTTTCAACCTTTATCAAACGTACATATCGCTTCCAAAATCAACATTCACCAATCACCTGAAAAGGTTGATTGGCAAAGAAATCAAGATTTCAAGTACAATAAGTGAGAAAAGCATCATGTACAGAAGTGAATCTGATAAAGGCCGAAAATATGAGCTACAAGAAATATGCTACAACGAATGCAATCAAGACCTAATCCGAATTCTTTTGTTGTTGAATGTCGATATATCCCTCCACGACATAAACGAGCGCATGTGTTTCCCATTTCATTTGTTTCATAAATGCAAAACAACAAGTTTAGAACACATACACCCTCAAAATCTATCATTAGAAGGCCTCACTTTTGAGGATTTTTGCTCTTGGTTTGAACGAAAAGAACAGGAGTTAAATCGAATAGGCAAAGCTGATAAGATGTCTGAATACTTGGAGGTGTTAAGGAACGCAAAGAAAGAGATGGAGAACGACAAAAAATGGTTTGACAATGACAGCAACAGAACCATTTGCCAAAAGGCAGTAACGGCTATTGACGCTTATTTCAACGAATTGGCAAAGATTGATGAAACACTGATGCATTCAATACAGAATATGGCATTAGTTGACAAAGATACGAATGCTGCATTACAGAACTATCTTATAGACAAAAAGAGGGAAATTCTTAAAAGACGCGAGAGCCATGACCTTAAGAATCCTGTCTTAGTGCCTATAGCAACAAAAATGGTTTTCAACAAATTCTTTACTGCATCCCCGACTGATATGAAATACTGGACAGAAGACGACCGTAGCGCATACTTTAACGAGATAAGACGTGTTTACGAAGAATATACCAATTTAATATAATATGTGATATGGGAAACAAAAAGACAAGATATACATTTATGGAATTTGCAAAAGAATATTCTATACAAATTCCTTTGATTCAACGCGATTATGTACAAGGGCATGATTTTACGGACAAACACAAATTGGAGAAACGACAAGAATTCATCCACCTGTTGATGAACGCCTTAAAGAGCGGATCTGCTTATCATGTGGATTTCATCTATGGGGCCTCCATTCAGAATAAGGCGATACACGCAGGAAAAAATTTGTTTATACCGCTTGATGGGCAGCAGCGACTCACCACACTCTTCTTGCTCCATTGGATACTCATTTGCAAATCCAATATCTCAGAAGATGAAAAATCAAAGACAATTTGTCAGTTAGAAGGTTTCTCCTATGAAACCCGCTTAAGCAGTGCCGCATTCTGTGATAAACTTACGAAAACTATACTGGGAAATCTCCCAATTGGAAAAGTCCGAGAGGTGATAACTGATTGTTCATGGTATTCTAATGATTGGGATTATGACCCGACAATCAACAACATGATTTCAATGCTAGAAGCCATGAACACCATGTTGGAAGATGAATTTCTGCCATTCATTGATGACATGCTAAAGAATGCATTGAGTACATCATCGTCCATCACTTTTGACCGCCTCGACATGGATGAATACAGCCTGACCGATGGCTTGTATATAAAAATGAATGCACGTGGCAAGGAATTGACGGCTTTTGAACATTGGAAGGCATTGTTCATTCAGTTCCTTGAAGATACATACCAAGATGTAGAACTAGTAGCACAGTTTACAGAGAAAGTTGAGCACGAATGGGCAAACCTGTTTTGGGAGTATGTAAAGGATGAGAATCAGGAATATCCCGTGATAGACGATTGCTTTATGTCATTTTTCCATTATCTGACACATCTTCTCTATTACACTTACGTGTACCCGCAGCAAGGAAGCACAGCTTCCGACTATATCGGAACGATAGAACAAATCAATGCTGTGTATAAAATCCGAGACAATGTTGATTGTCTCTTCTCGGCATTGGACTTCATTTCTGTAGTGGGCAAAAAAGATGCAACGTTTTTTGATGACATATTCAAACATGGCAATGAAGAAGTGTTTGATACAAGAGTACGACTCTTTAGCAAAGGAAGACTAAATCTTTTCCAACGTTGCATACTTCTCCAGGAAAACGAAGACTTTGACATCTACGAGAAAACATTGTTCTACGCGCTGATAAGATATTGCATAAAGCATCAAGTCGTGACAGCTACTACAGAATTAAGACAATATATTCGAGTCATCAGGAATTTGCTGCTTAATACTAATCAACTTATACAGTCGCAAGTAAACCTTGTGTCCAATCTGCGTATTACAGAGTTCGCTACTTATAGTCAAGTCATAGAAAAGCTTGCTGTAACGACGGACGTAAGAGATTCCTTGTCAGAATCCATAACAGGACTTGGAGGAAAGAATGCAGCAATGGTAGAGAGGTCAAAACTGGATAATCAGCGCAGGAACATCGTGTGCTGGCTGGAAGACATGCAGTTCTGTAGAGGTAACATAAGAGCTATCAGCTTCTTGAATGACTATTCCGAAGATGTGCTCATAAAGAATATGCAGAAATTCATAGATGCCACAGACGCAGAGAGAATACGCATCTTGATTGCATCTGGCTATAAGGGCTTCGATATAGGATGGTGTTCTTATGGCCATCGTTATTTCTTCGGCAAGGAAGGTCGTTGGGACATCCTCTTCTCTCGCGACCACGAAAAGGTCGGCAATGCATTACGCCAATTCATAGATGCCGACTGCTCAATAGAGGAATACTGCCTGAAACACATCCCTACGAAACATAATTTCAAGTATTATGCACTAAAGTATAAGGAATTCCTACGTTCTGCAGGTTATTGGCAGGCGAAGAATGACGAAAGTTCAAACTATTATTTTGCTGCAATCGGCGACATGGATGAACTTGACATGATTGCCTTGAAGCGATATTCTCGCAGTCCACTGCTGGCATATCACACAGAGCCATTTGCCTCCGTTGTCTTATGGGAACTTATCGAGTACAATGCTGATAAGTTCGGACATAACAAACTGCGAAATGACTGTATCTATAGCGAGAAGGCTTGTCTCAAGTATATAGAAAAAGGTGAGAAAGTTGTTCTATCATTGATCGTTGAAAATAAAGCGTGGCATATTAAAACTGCTCCAACCATCCCGCAACACATAATAGATAAATATGACATCGTTAACAACATCTTATCTGAGAACGAGGACATGGATCTTGTTGAAGTTGCCGTTGAATTTGTCAAAGATATAATCAATCTATGATATGCTCACCTATATCTCCAACACTGCCCATTATAAAGAAGTCTTGTCTCGTGTTCCCAAAGTAAAACACAACCTTTGGATTGGAACGGCTGACATCAAAGACCTCTATGTAGAGGATGGCAAGCAGAAGAGACCTTTTCTTGCTGTGCTTGCCGGTCTTATTCAGTGTGGTGTGGAGGTGCGACTGATGGCTTACAGAACAACTACATCGTATCATTGAAGTCCTGCATAACCTTTTCAAAGTACTCTCTTGTTTCCATTCTCAATGATCTTTTGAAACTGGATGCAAAGGTAGAACTTACTGTTTATATGGCCATACGGTATAATGGTGGTTTACAGAAAGAACCACGCAATACGGGGGTAGTGGGTAGTGTTTCAAAATCTGTGTCGGTAGTATTTCAAAAAAAAGCCTGTTCCTAATACAAAAAAACAGCCGCAAAGGGGCTTTGCGGCTGAACATCAAGTACATTTTATCAAAAAAAGCAAATCTATTCTTGTTTTGTCATCTCGATGAGGGGTTTATTGTTCTTGTCTTTGATGAGGTATTTGCCCGATTTGAGTTGTTCGATTGTCAATCCCTCGGCATAAACTCTGCTGCTACCCTCTTGTCTTTGCAAGCTGATTTGAAAAGACAGCTCAAGGTTCTCGGAATTGCTCGCTCTTTCAATCATCATCGTCAATTTGCCGTCATTGATTACTATGTTGTTCAAATCCATCTGCTTTACATCGATTTTGTACAGCATTGCGACAACATCGGTATATAAGTCGTCCGATTGAACGTTGCTATTATAAACCTTATCGACCCTGTAAGAGCCGTTTTGCGACATTCCTGCAACACCAAGGAGCAGGAAGACAAAAGCGAAAAGCACTTTTTTCATAACGTTATCTTTTTATGATTAAACACATCTTTATTTTCTTATTTTGCACAACGCTCTGCCAACTCCGAATAGAAGTAAGTTATTGTCTCTATTCCCTTAAAGAACTGTTCCAACGGGTAGTTCTCGTTTGGAGAGTGGATTGCGTCAGAGCCAAGACCAAATCCCATAAGTATGGCTTTTGTTCCGAGTATTCTCTCAAAGCCTGCTATGATAGGAATGCTGCCACCGCTGCGAGACGGAATAGGACGTTTGCCATACGTTTTGTTGTATGCGGCTTCTGCTGCCTGATATGCCGGCATATCGATAGGGCAAACGTAAGCGTAACCGCCGTGAAGCGGAGTTACCTCGACCTTTACCGACTTTGGAGCAAGAGTTTTGAAATATGTTGCAAACTGTTCTGTGATTACCTCAAAGTCTTGGTCAGGCACAAGGCGGAAAGAGATTTTTGCATGAGCAGTTGAAGGAATGACAGTCTTTGCACCCTCTCCTGTATATCCTCCCCATATTCCGCAACAATCGAGACTTGGTCTTATACCTGTGCGTTCCAAGGTGGTATAACCCTTCTCGCCATGAACCTCCTCAATATCCAAGGCAGCCTTGTAGGCTTTCTCGTCAAACGGAGCTTGATTCATCAGCTTTCTCTCTTCGTCCGACACCACCAATACCTTATCATAGAAGCCCGGAACGGTAATATGGTTATTCTCATCTGTCAGTTTGGCAATCATTTGGCAAAGAACATTGATAGGATTTGCCACAGCACCTCCGTAAAGACCCGAATGCAAGTCTCTGTTTGCCCCTGTTACCTTCACTTCCACATATCCCAATCCTCTCAAACCTGTTGTTATCGACGGAATATCGGAAGCCAACATCGAAGTATCCGATACCAATATAATATCACTCTTCAACAGCTCCTTGTTCTCTCTGCAAAAATCATATAGACTTACAGAGCCTATTTCCTCCTCTCCTTCCAACATAAACTTAACGTTGCAAGGAAGAGAGTTTGTCTTAATCAAATATTCAAAAGCCTTGGCGTGCATGAATGACTGACCCTTGTCGTCGTCTGCACCCCTTGCCCAAATATGTCCGTCTTTGATTTGTGGTTCAAAAGGCTCGCTATTCCAAAGTTCAATCGGATCTACCGGCATCACGTCATAGTGTCCGTAAATCAAAATCGTAGGTTTGTCCGCCGAAACAATTTTTTCTGCATACACAACAGGGTTACCCTTTGTCGGCATGACCTCACAGCGGTCTGCACCGGCAGCAAGGATAAGTTCCTGCCACCTTTGGGCGCAGCGAATCATGTCCGGTTTGTGTGCTTCGATTGAAGAAATCGACGGAATGCGAATTAACGAGAACAGTTCTTCCAAAAACCTGTCCTTATTCTCCTCTATGTATGTTTTAATGTCCATTGTATATTGTTTTTTGTTAGTTATCAAAAATCCTTTTCAAGGTCGTCCTCATAATATTCGGGAACGTACAAATCCTCTTCGTCAATCACCGGATTGTTTATCCAATCCCTTATTATCTGAGCGGTGTTTACACTTTTGCGAAGCTCCGAATAGACAGCGTATGCGTCCAATCGGCTGACAAAGTCGCCAAGTTTGACAACGAAGTTGGGTTCGTCAAAGGTAACATACGCCCTTATCTTGGGATACTTGTCCGAAAGCTCCTCTTTAAGAGCGAAAGCCTTCGACTTGGCATTGCTTCCGGTAAAGCTGTTCACCCTTATGCGGTAGCCTTGAATGGAACGAGACATCTCATTGTACTCTATATGTCGTTCCAATATGGTTTGCAGCCTGCCGTCTGCCACAATCTTCACTTGAGAAAAAGCATTGACGCAAGCCAAAACGCACATCGCAAAACCCCAAAACGCAAATTTCAGTCTGACACTCATCTTTCTATCTGCTCTCTCCATTGATTTGCTTTACCGAAACAGCCAAAACCGGAATTGGCGACTGATTTATCATCTGCTGAGCGTACGGTCCGAGAAATATGTTGCTGAGTGTCTTTTCCTGTTCGGTCATTATGACAATCAAGTCGGCGTTAATCTTTTCGGCATACTCAATTGTCGAGAGCGTAGTGTTCTCCGCATCAACATAATCGGTAACATAGTCCATTTTCTCTTTGTCGAGCAACCTTTCGACGCTGCCCACATAACCCTCAACCTCGCCTCTGACGGTTTTGTTCTTCGTTGTATGTATTCCCAAGACGTGAATGGTGGTATTTGGGAACATCTTGGCAAACTCTATTGTCCAAGGCACTTTTTGTCTTGTGTCCCGAGTGGAGTCAATCGGCATCACAAGACGCTCCAACGGCTTGTCAAAATTGAAGTTCTCCCTTACGCTCAACACAGGAGCAGAAGAAATAGTTATAGTCTTGTAGGTATTTGCACCGGCAAACTTCTCGTCAAATCCGCTGTTGCCATGGCTGCCGATAACAAGCAAGTCAGCCTGCTCTTGTTTGACAACAGAATTCAGAGCCGTATATACCTTGCGACCCGAAACTATTCTGTAAGAAACTTTGTTGCCCGGGGTCATCTTGGAAGCCAAATCGCTGCACATACGTTTTAGTTCTGCCTCTGCCTCACAGCGATCCTTTTCGACAGTTTCAACCCATACGATAAGCAAATCAGCCTCGGCTCTCACAGCCACATCGCTTGCAAGCCCCATTGCCGCCAATGAAGTTTTGGAAAAGTCAATCCCAACCACTATCGTGTCCATATTCTTCGGTTTATTGTTAGTTTTTCAATACCTTTTTATAATCAGAACGAATTTCTTTATCAAATGTTTTATCTCGGACAAAGATAACAACTCTCAGACGCTCATTCTGTTTTACGCTACAAATGTACAAAAATAATTAACACAAGCAACAAAAAGAACAATTAAACACTCAAAAAAAAGCCATTTGGCAATCTAAAACAAACAAAACCCGAAAGCAGTCGCCTGCCCTCGGGTACGTAAAAAAAGAAAAAAGAATTTTCGCTTAGAAAATGGCACACCTTAATGCACCACTATCTTGTTTGAAAATGAAGTTTCGGCTGTTTGTACATTTACAATGTAAGTTCCCGAAGGTACATCGCCAAGTGTGAAGTGGCGTTGCTTGGTCTCATATACCTTTTGTCCCAAGGTGTTGAACACTTGCACCGACTTGATATTGCCGTCTTGGATTGTGATTTGACGATTGTTGTTGTAAAGTCGGATTTCCTCCGCTTGGGCAACATCTTCTATCGATACATTGTTCTTGTTTATCACCAACTTAAATCGTCCTTCGTTGTCGCCTCTTGCAATGTCGGCTGTATAGACATCGTCTTGGTTCATCACCGTCTCATTATTGTCATCTATCAAGCTGAGTGTGTATCCTTCCGGTATGTATTCGGCAATAATCTCCACACTGCGGCTCTGCTCGCTGCGGATGTTAAGGTCTGTTACAAAGTGTGTGCTGTCCGCTTCCTGCTTGCAAAGCATTCTTTCGCCAAGGGCAAAGTACGGCTCGGCAACTGTGCCGCTGCCAAAGAGCTTGTCGGCATCGAATATATCATACTCGGTGCTTGCTGCATCGTTTTGGCGATACATCACCGGAACTCGGTAACCCTCGCTCGCAACCGACACTCTCAAAAACTCTCCTGCATCGTTTGCTGCAATCTTGCTTGTATTCTCCTCTGTTGCAGGGTAATCTACAAGCATAGTTTTTGAAAGGGTTATAGTCCTATTCTGAGTATCTTTACTTCCTCCTGTATTTTGTGAATCTACAAACTGTACAAAGAAACCTTGTGCTGCGTTTATCTGCTTGTTGTCTGCGTTGTCATTTGTGATAAAAGTCCAAGCGTACGACTTAGCTTCTCTTACGTGTATTCCTTGTCCTTGTATGCTTGAAAGACCTATGCCTTCCATTGCTTTTCTTGCGTCCATTACTGCAGGATATGGGTTAGACAAGGCAACCCATGGACCACAATTTTGGAATTCATGGCTGACTGTATTTGCGTTTTCAAAATAATCCAAACTTGTACTATTGTCTTCTTCGTCTATATCTTGACCTATTTCCACCAAAATGTTGTCTCCGTTGGTATAGACAAGTATTCCTGCTCCCTTAGCGATATTATCTGTCCAATAAAGGTAGTTTTCTTCATTCCACCTGCTGTGTTCATAGTCATAACCCAACGCCCAAAATTTCAAAATCTCGCTTCCTGTATTCTCTGTGTTCTCGGGTTGATTTTCTCTTAGCAGTCTGTTTCTGAGCGGAGCTAAGTTTGTATATCCCGACAAGCCGATAAAGTTCCATATTCCGCCGTGCAAACGTTTCTCAATCACGCCTTTGGCATTATTATTTGTCGTATTGACAAAACTACCTCCCTCTTCGACCTTTATTGTTAAGTTATCAAAATTCAGATTTGAGTTATTAACAATCAGAGCAGCTCTGTCGTTGTTGTCAATTATCTTTATAGGAACATTTGTACCCTGAGTACCAATCCGTTCCAAAGAGTTATCACTCAAAGTAACCTTGTGTTTGATTTCTATTCCCAAGACTGTACTCCAATCACAATAATTAGCATCAAGAGCCAAGTTTTCGCCTCGCCAACTATCGGGATAATTCTGCCAAGTTGCCGGACTATTAAAGTCGCCGTCCCTATCAGAATAAATATATCCCTTTATTGTAGATTTTAGTGCTATCTTACAAACCGGTTGTTCCTCAATCGTATCACAAACTTGAATAAAATCATCACCCAAATACCAAAGTGCATCAGGTTCTTGGTTGGTTGTTTGGGTATTTGTTGGCGATGAAGCCTTATATCCCACAGAATAGTATTTCTCCTCTTCTCCAACTTTTACTGTTGCTCCGCTATACTCACAATTTGTTGCCTCCGTAGTTTCTCCTTGTGTCTTTCCCGTAATCGGATACCAAGTACCCGTATTGTCGTCCACAGATATTTCCCCAACGTCTGCATAACAATGATAAATATCAAACGGAACCGCAGAAACAGCTATGCCGGCTGCTGCTGCTTGATTTGTTGCCGAATTGGCAGAAATTACTTTCGATGCATCAACATAGCAATTGCTTATTCGACTTAATGCATTTACACTGTGAACTCTTCCGACAATACCTCCTACCGTGGCTACTCCATGGCCTCCACTCTCACTTCTTTGTACTCGGAGCGAGCCTCTGAACAAACAACTCTCTATTACTTGAACTGCCGAACCATCAATTTTTGCAACTATACCCCCTACGCACGCCAATCCGTCAAGAGCGTATTCCGGTTTTGGAGTACTCGGGTCTGTGTCTGTGTTCGTATTGATAAAAGCAACCTCATGAAGAGTACCGGAAGTCATGTATCCGACCACACCACCCACGTGCATATACGACTTCTCTACCATTCTACCTGCAAGGGTATTGGCATCAATCCAAGAATTGGTTATCATACAATTTGCTATTCTCGTATTCACTCCTTCCATTCGTCCACACAACAACCCGGCATGCCAATCCAACTTTCCCGGAACAACATCTTGACTTCCTCCGTTATAGAGTTTGATGCTCGAATTTGTGATTTTGAGATTTTTAATCACTCCATTACCCGACAAGGTATCAAAAAGACCGGCAAATACTTTCTGATTAGTCGAGCTTGTTCCCGTAGTTTCGTTCCAAATATTGACTTCCATATTAAACGTTATCGACTTTCCGTTGCCGTCATAGTTGCCTTTAAAATTCCTGACTACGAAAGCATTGGTATAATCTGCCGAAATAACATTCTCAAACACTATATCCACTGTCTGCTTGTAGTATTTATCCAAGCCATTTGTGTTGATTGCTCTGAAATGTGCCGCAGATGATACTTCGTATGGGCTGCTTGCCGTACCGTTTCCGACCCACGAAAGTTCTCCTTCTGCAAACAAATTTGCTGTGCAGACAAACAGAATTGCTGCTGCCATGAATAATATTTTCTTCATTGTCCTTTCCTCCTGTTATTTTTCTTTGTTGTTTCGATAAATCTTCACTCCTGCAAATCCCGATGCCAATGTGAGCAACAAAACTGTTGCAGGTGTCAAAGGACCTTGTTTCGGGGTCAAAATATCATTGCCGTTGGGAGTTGTATTTCGAGCATCTATGTGTCTTTCTCCCTTTGTCAATCCGTAAAATTGGGGAACGGGTGGTTTCGGGTCTGCAAAGGCAGATAGCGAAACGAACGATAATAGCAGGCAGGCTGCCGTGCTGAAAATAATCTTTTTCATTCTTGTTATTTTTTCTTGTTTCTCTTGTGTGTCAATCGCACCTCGGCTCGGGCTTTCGGTCGCAATTAACAAGTGGCAAAGGTAATATATTTTGTTTTTACAACAAAACAGATTGACAAACAGCTCTCTTGTGTTTAAGATAAGGGTGTTTGTCGTTTTAATTCAAATTAAATTATCGTTTCGGGGGGGGTAATAACACGACCTCACATAGAGTTATCAACATGGTTTGGGGATTTATTTTTACAAGTCGCCAATTAGAAATCATTATATGCCTATTGTCAAATTTTATATCGTTTTGCTACACTTTTAACATTTGACATTGTCGTTTTTATGCACCTTTTGCACCTTTCAAGCCGTCTTTTGGCTGTTTTGGTATGATATTTCCATATTGTAATACATCATTTTTGCAAATCGTCTCTTCTCTTTCGTCTTGCAGACACTCGATTTTGTTCAATCGAAAATCCCATTTCAACAAATTCTCAACAGGCTGAAAACAAAAGAGTTTACGACTTTGTTGCACTATGGCGAAAACTTAACAAAATAAAACGGCGTTTCGCCGAAATAAATCGGCGTTTCGCTCTGACAAAACGCCGTTTCAGTCAGACAAAACGGCGTTTTATAATCACTTGGTTCTCAAAAGAATACAAAAGCATTGGGAAGCAAGGGGCAAAAGTACGGCTTTTTTCTTACCTTTGCAGGGCAAAAGGATTGCGGCATTTTGGTCGATTGAAATGCCGACAGCTCCTTATGCTTTACCAAAAGAACTGAAAATGAATGAAAATCTGAACCCTTCAAAGGAGCGTCTCTCAAAAAACGAGAGCGATTATGAGAAGGCTTTGCGTCCTTCGGCTTTCGATGCTTTTGCCGGTCAGAGTCAGATTAAGGAAAATCTGAAAATCTTTGTGCGTGCGGCAAGAGAGAGAGGTGAAGCCTTGGATCATGTGTTGTTGCACGGTCCTCCGGGATTGGGAAAGACGACTTTGAGCTACATTATCGCCAACGAACTCGGGGTAAATGTGAAGATGACTTCAGGTCCTGTGCTTGACAAGCCGGGCGAATTGGCAGGTATTTTGACCAACTTGGAGACCAACGATGTGCTTTTCATCGATGAAATTCACCGACTTTCGCCCATTGTGGAAGAGTATCTTTATTCTGCAATGGAGGATTACAAGATTGATATAATGATTGAGAGCGGTCCTAACGCCCGAAGTGTGCAGATAGGCTTAAATCCTTTCACCTTGATTGGTGCAACCACCCGAAGCGGACTGCTCACCGCTCCTCTGCGTTCGCGTTTTGGCATTACCTGTCGTCTGCAATACTATGACCATCAGACGCTTGCAAGCATCATTCGCCGCTCTGCCGCAATCCTTGCAACGCCTATTGACGACGATGCAGCCTTAGAAATAGCCCGCCGCAGCAGAGGCACTCCCCGCATTGCAAACCTGCTTCTCAGACGTGTGAGAGACTTTGCCCAAATTCTCTCCGACGGAAAGATAAGCATAGCTGTTGCTAAGAAAGCCTTGGAAGCTCTGAACGTGGACAAAAACGGCTTGGACGAAATGGACAATCGCATTCTCGGAGCGATAATCGACAAGTTCAAGGGCGGTCCGGTGGGCATTACGACCATTGCAACGGCGGTGGGCGAAGATGCAGGGACGATTGAGGAGGTGTATGAGCCGTTTCTCATTCAGGAAGGCTTTCTTATGAGGACTGCAAGGGGAAGAGAAGCCACCGAGGCAGCCTATCGACACCTCGGAAAGTACCCCTCAAAAGGCTCTCAACAAGAATTATTTTAGAAAATGTGCTAATTTTGCAATCGAAATTAAAATAACAAACAAATAAAACATCAAGATATGGCAACACATCAAATAACACCCGACTTGCTTACGCTCGAAAGAGTTGATGAGATTTTGCATAAGGGTATGAAGTTGGAACTTTCGCAAGAAAGCAAAGAGAGAATAATCAAGTGCAGAGAGTATTTGGACAACAAGATGACCACTCAAAAAGAACCTATTTATGGTGTTACCACCGGTTTTGGTTCGTTGTGCAATATCTCTATCAGCAAAGAGCAGCTGTCTCAGTTGCAAAAGAACCTTGTAATGAGCCATGCGTGCGGAGTGGGCGAAGAAGTGCCTCACGAAATCGTGAAGATAATGTTGTTGAACAAAATCCAATCTTTGTCGTACGGCAACTCGGGAGTGCAACTCCAAACGGTTGAACGTTTGATTGAGTTCTTCAACAATGATATTTACCCTGTGGTTTATCAACAAGGCTCTTTGGGTGCGTCGGGCGACCTTGCTCCTTTGGCACATCTTTGTTTGCCGCTTTTGGGATTGGGAGTTGTCGATTACAAAGGCGAAAGAATAAGCGGCGAAGAGCTTAACAAGAGATTTTCTTGGCAACCGATAGAGCTTCAATCCAAGGAGGGTTTGGCTCTTTTGAACGGTACTCAATTCATGAGTTCGTTTGCAGTGTGGTGTGTCATCAAGGCTCAAAAGCTATCGGCTTTGGCAGACCAAATAATGGCTGTGTCGTTGGAGGCATTTGACGGAAGAATAGAACCATTCCTCGACCCTGTTCACCAAGTGCGTCCTCACAAAGGTCAAATTGAGACTGCCCGCCGCATAAGAGAGCTTCTTGAAGGCAGCCAGATAATCAAACAACACAAGCAACACGTTCAAGACCCTTACTCTTTCCGCTGTGTGCCTCAGGTGCATGGTGCAAGCAAGGACGCCATTGAACACGTTGCAAGCGTAATCACCACCGAAATAAATTCGGCTACCGACAATCCTACCGTATTCCCCGACTTGGATATGGTAATCTCGGCAGGTAACTTCCACGGTCAGCCTTTGGCAATAAACCTTGACTATTTGGCTATTGCGGTTGCAGAACTCGGTTCTATATCTGAACGCAGAACATATCAGCTTATAGGAGCTAAGAGAGACCTTCCTTCGTTCTTGGTTGCAAAACCCGGGGTTAATTCGGGCTTTATGATACCTCAGTATTGTGCTGCTTCGGTTGTGAGCCAGTCCAAGCAACTTTGTACTCCTGCATCGGTAGATACAATCGATTCTTCGCAAGGTCAGGAAGATCATGTGTCGTTTGGTTCAAATGCTGCAACGAAACTATACCGCGTTGTGAACAACACCGAAAAGGTTTTGGCAATAGAGCTGTTCAATGCGGCTCAGGCATTCGATTTCCGCAAGCAGATGACAGGCTTGAAGTCCTCCGAAAAGATAGAAAACTTCGTGAGCGAATACAGAAAGCAAGTAAACTTTGTTCAAGACGACCAAGTGATGTACGAACTTATCCACAAGAGCATCGATTTCTTGAGAAGCCTTCAATAAAAACAGATAAAAATATACACAAATCAACAAGAGAGACAGGGCAGAACAAGCTCTGTCTCTTTGTTTTTCACAACTGTGCAAAACTTTTCCGTTTTGTAGAACAAAAACAATAAAAGATTGTTTTTCCCGATATAGAGGTTGTTGCAATGGTATGAGCTGATGAGAAAACAAATTCTTTTTTCGGTCGGACTGAGCCTGCTTTGCACTCTGTGTTTGGGGCAGGTGGTTCTGCAAGGCAGGGTGAGCGATGCTCAAAGCGGTGAAACTCTGCCGTATGTCAATATAGGCTTATATCACAAGGGGGCTTTGGTTCACGGATGTGTTACAGACGAGCAAGGAAAGTACTCCTTGGAGTATCCCAAGGCGGCAGACAGTGTGCAGTTTGGCTTTGTGGGTTATGTGGCTTCAAAGTTCGCTCTGTCGGAGGTCAAGTCCGGGAAGCTGAACGTGGCATTGCAGCCCCATGCTGTGGCGTTGGAGGCTGTGGAAGTGTCGGCAAAAAGGCAGCGATATAAGCGAAAGGACAATCCGGCTGTCAGTCTGATGAAAAAGGTTGTGGAACAAAAAGACCAAAACTCCATAAAGGGATTTGATTATTACGAATACTCGTCGCACATCAAGACAGAAATCTCTCTTCTCGGGATTACAGACAGCACAAAGAACAAGGGCATATTCAAAAACATACAATACGTTTTCGACAATCTGCAAACATCTCCTCTGAGCGGCAAGAAGTATCTCCCGATGTACTTTAGCGAACAGCTCAAAGAACATTACTATCGCAAAAGTCCCAATAGCGAAAAATCTATCCTCAAAGCCCAAAAAGAAGTTCAGATAAGCAAGTTCTTAGACCCCGAAAGTTTGGAGAATATTCTTGATGAGATTGTGTCGGAGGTTGATTTGTTTGATGACAAAGTGCATATTTTGAGTAATGACTTTGTCTCTCCGCTAAGCAGTGCGGGCGTAAATCTGTATCATTTCTACCTTTCGGACACTGTGGTCTTTGATGGCAAAAAGTGTGTGAAGGTATTGTTCAATCCTGCCAACCTAAGGGACATAGGGTTCAGCGGAACGCTGTGGATAAGCACCGAGGGGGATTACTCTTTGGTGCATTCGCTCTTGGGAGTGGGCAAAAAGAGCGGCTTGAACTTCGTCAAGGATTTGTCAATCGAACAGACCTACAAGCCGAGCAAGGGAAAAATGGTCAAAACTGCCGACAAGATAAATGCGGAGTTGAACGTGTACGGGCTGTCGCTCTTTGTGAGAAAACAAAACATTGCTTCAAAACACGTCTTTGACAGTCCTCAAAAGGAGAACTTCTATTCGGGTATAGACCTTACCGAACGCTTGGAGGGATACAACAGAAGGTTGCCTGCTTATTGGGAAGAAAATCGCTTGGAACCTCTCACACCGTCGGAAAGTCTCACCTACTCCAACGCTTTGAGGCTTAACGATTATTCGGCGTACAAGTTGTTGCTCAATACTCTCATGGCGTTTACTTCGGGCTATGTAGAAGTCGGCAAATTCGACATAGGACGATTGGAAAACTTCATAAGTTGGAACGACGTGGAGGGTTTGAGGTTGAGAATTGGAGGAAAGACCAACATGAATTTCAGCAAGCGTCTTTTCTTTGAGGGCTTTGTGGCATACGGTTTCAAAGACCAAAGGTTCAAGTTTAGGACTTGTGCAATGTATTCTTTCTCCGAGAAGCGTTACAATCAGTGGGAATTTCCGAAAAATCTGCTTTCGATAAAGTATGAGCAGAATACAAAAATTCACGGTCAGTCTTTGCTTATGGGAGAGCCTGACAGATTGTTCCTTTCTTTCAATCGGGGAAAGACAGACAAGATGTCGTTTAACCGACTGTTGAGAGCGGAGTACGAATATGAGACTTCAAGTCAGCTGTCTTTGAAAGCCGGTGTGCAATATCTGCAACAGCAACCCTTGGCAGGCTTACAATTCGTTTCTTTTGACAAAAGCAAGGTTTATGGCAGCATTTCAAGCCCGAGTTTCGACATAGAATTGCGATATGCCAAGGGAGAAAAATTCTTTCAGCAACAACAGTACAGACTGACTATCAATACGACTGCTCCGATTATCACTTTGAACTACACTTATGGCACAAAGCTTTTCGGAAACGACTATGAGTATCACAAAATCAAGGCTTCAATCGAGAAAAGGTTCTATCTGTGGACTTTCGGTTATGCAGACATTGCACTGCAAGGCGGAAAAATTTGGGGAGGTGTGCCTTTTGCTCTTATGTTTGTGCATCATGCCAACCAAAATTGGGCTTATCAAGACGAGGCTTTCAACCTTATGAATTATTATGAGTTTGTTTCGGATTGTTATGCTCAAATGGTGTTGAACTACAACTTTAACGGATATATATTTAACCGCATTCCGCTCATTAAGCATTTGAATTGGAGAGAGGTGTTTGCCTTCAAGGTGCTTTGGGGTGGCGTAAGCGACAAGAATATGCCCTCAAACGACAATCCTTCTCTTGTAGATTTTCCAAGAAACTCCCGAGGCGATTACTCGACTTTTGCCCTGGGTGATACGCCTTATGTGGAGGCTAACGTGGGAGTGGATAATATTTTCAAGGTTCTGAGGGTCGATTATGTGAGACGTTTTACTCATTTGGACAATCCGGACATTGCAAAATGGGGAATACGTTTCAGACTTAGATTTACATTCTGACAAAAACAACAACAGATAGTTATGAAATATGCAATCATTGCCGCAGGAGAAGGAAGCAGGCTGAGAGAAGAGGGAATTGAGGTTCCCAAACCTATGGTCAGCCTCAGAGGTGAAATGTTGATTGAAAGACTTATCCGAATTTTCAAATCGCAGGGTACAGAGGAGATTTCTATCATTATCAATGCTCACTCTCCCGAATTGAAGGAGTATTTGGAGGGGGTGATAAGGAGAGATAGTTCGATAAATCTGATTGTAAAGACAACGCCTTCTTCTGCCCACAGCTTTTATGCAATACTCAACCATAGTTGCCGACCGTTTGAGGAGTTGTGTCTTACAACTGTCGATACTATTTTCTCGGAAGAGGTTTTCAAAAGCTATATTGATGATTTCAATTCGAGAAAGGATATTGATGCTCTTATGGCAACGACGGATTATGTCGATGATGAAAAACCTTTGTGGGTCAGAACGGACGAGAGAAACAGAATTTTGGAATTTTCTTCCTGCCAAAAGAGCGAGCGAGCTTTGGTTTCGGGAGGGATTTACTGCCTTAGGAAAAAGGCTTTGAGCGTTGCGTTTGATGCAATGGAGCAAGGGGTGGAACGAATGAGGAACTACCAGCAGATGTTGGTCGAAAAGGGTTGTGAGGTTTTTGCTTTCAACTTCGGAAAGATACTCGACATTGACCACGCAGGCGACATTGACAAGGCGGAGTGCTTTCTCGAAAGTCAGAACAAGAGAGTGTTGTGCATCGAAAGGGCTGAAAGGTTCTCTGCCGGCTGCGAACAAAAGGACAAGAGGCTCTTTGACCTTGTTTGCCAAGCCTTGGAGAAGAGAGGAATGAGGGTTTATGCCGTAGGAGAAGACTTTTTGAGTAAAGAAGAACTGCAACAGGCGGATTGTGTGGTCTCTATGGCAAGAAGCGAGGCTGCAACGGATATGTTGAACGAAGTTTGCCAAGCAAAAATCGGAGTCATAAACTCTCCCGAAGGGGTAAGGAATTGCTCTCGGGCGAGATTGAATACTTTGTTGCAAGATATGGGAATTGCAATTCCGCGATTTGTTGTAGTGAACCGAGGGGAGGCTGCGTTGGATTGTGTTAAGGGTTTGGAGGATTGCAGTTCGTGGTGGGTCAAGCGTGCTGATGCTCAAACAATGTGTGCAGGCGATGTGGTAAGGTCAAGAAGCGAAAAGGAGCTTGCAAAGCTTGTGGAAGAGATGTTTGCAAGACAGATTGACCAATGTTTGGTTTGCGAGCATATTTGTGGAAGATTGGTCAAGGTTTACCACATTGCAGAGAGCGAGTTTTTGGAATATTTTTTCCCTTCGGCAGATAAATTCTCCGATTTGGAAAATATATCGGGGAATTTTCCCGATATAAGCAAAGAATTTTTGAAACAGCTGTCTGACAAGGTCGCAAAGGCTTTGAAATTGGAGGTTTTCGGCATGGATTTAATCCAAACGAAAGAGGGAAAGTTCTATGTGATTGACGTAAATGACTTTCCGAGCTTTTCGGACTTTGCTCCTAAGGCAGCAGATGTGATAAGTGATAAGGTAACAGGCTTATGCAAACAGATAAGAAAGTAAAATTGGAGGATAGTTTGAAGTCTGCCGACACCGAGGAGACTTTGGATATATGGTTTTATCGTCCCTTGGGTTTCAGACTTGCCCTTTTGTGCGAAAGGCTGCACATTACGCCGAACATGATTACCATTTTCAGCATCTTTGTGGGCGTGGCAGCCGGTCTGTTGTTCTATCCTGCGGACTTGAAGGTCAATATAATTGGTATGGTGTTGCTTGTGTTTGCCAATCTGCTCGATTCGACAGACGGACAGCTTGCCCGACTTACCAATAATCACACAAGGATTGGCAGAATTTTGGACGGATTGGCAGGAGATGCGTGGTTTATCTGTATTTATTTGGTGTGCGTTTTCAGATTGTTGAACTCCGGCTGCTCGTCTTGGTTATGGTTGCTTGCTTCTGCCGCAGGAGTGTGTCATATCTTGCACGCAGCAATGGCAGACTACTATCGAAACATTCATCTTATGATTTTGAAATCTTCTTCGGGCAGCGAACACGATACTTCAAGGCAGATGAGTGAAGTGTTGAAGGGTATGTCGTTCAGAGAAAAGCCGTTTGAAAAAATTTGTCTGTGGTTTTATCGCAACTATACCAAGCAGCAAGAAATGCTTTCGCCAAAAATGCAGGTCTTTCTCAAAACTTTGAGAACAACTTTCGGAGAAAATATTCCCCAAGAGCTGAAAAACTCGCTCCGCAAGGCAAACAAATCTAATATGCCGCTGACAAACATCTTGCAATTCAACACAAGGGTGATTTTTCTCTTCATCTGTTTGGCGATTGACTGCGTTTGGCTCTATTTTGTTTTTGACTTGGTGGTGATGAACTCGGTGTTGGTGGTTCTGATTGTGAGAGAAGAGCGGTTTGCAGCTAAGTTTAACAATATCATTTTGAAAGAAAACTATTCCAAAGTGTCGTGAAAAAGAAGTACGAGCTTATATTTCTTGCAATAGGTCTTGTTGCCGTGGTGGCGATGGTGTGGTCTATCGGCTTGGAAGCGATTGTTGCCAACATAAAGCAAACATCGTGGTGGTTTGTTGCAATCATTGCCGTAAGGTTTCTTGTTTATCCGCTCAACACTGTTGCTTGGAAAGCTGTCATTCCGCAAGACAACGGCTCGGAAGCAAAAGTATCGTTTGCAAAACTTCTCAATCTCACAATAAGCGGCTATGCCATTAACTACATTACCCCTGTCATGGCTTTGGGAGGAGAACCTTACAGGATTTTGAGGCTCAAAGAATATGTGGGAACAAAGAGAGCAACTTCGTCGGTGCTGATGTATGCTATTATGCACGTGCTTTCTCACTTTGTATTTTGGATTTTGGGATTTGTTTTGATATTGCTCTATCCCAAAACAAGCTCCGGCATCAAGATTACCTCGGCATTTTTTATCCTTTTGTGCATTCTTTCATCGTTTTTCATTTCCAAGTTTTTCAAAAGCGGCATTGCTGTCGGCTTTTTCAACACTCTTGCAAAAATTCCGATAGTCGGAAAGTGGGCAAAGAAGAAAATAACAAAGGAGTTTTGCGATGGTTTGCAGCAAATAGACTTTCAAATTCAGGACTTGTACTTCAATCACAAAAATCGCTTCTTTCGCTCGCTTGTTACCGAAACTCTTTCGAGAATTGCGGGCTGTTTGGAGATTTTATTGATTATGCAGGCTATCGGAATGGAGGTCAATTTGTTTGAAGCGATAATTATTTCGACCGGAACGAGCCTCTTTGCCAACATTCTCTTCTTCTCTCCTATGCAACTCGGAACTAAAGAGGGCGGTTTGATATTGGCGTTGAAGAGCTTGGGAATGGAGGCTGCCAACGGGGTGTATATTGGTCTTGCAATGAGGATTAGCGAACTTTTTTGGATAATTGCAGGCGTTGTAATGATAAAAACATATAAACGGAAAACCAAGATAAAATGACAATATCAGATAAGAACTTAAAGGCTTTTGTGTTTGACTTCGGGGCTACCCTTGACACAGGCGGCGTTCATTGGTATAATGTGTTCTTTGACCAATATACCAAGGAGTTTCCCTATTTGAGCGACGAGATTTTCAGAGAGGCTTACGTATATGCAGAACGTAATCTGTCAAACAAGCGTCTTGTCAAACCAACTGACACTTTCAGAGAAACTTTACAAAAGAAACTTGTGCTGCAAAGCAGATATTTGGAAATAACAAACCTGTTTATTTCGGACAAGCAAAGAGCTAAAATCCTTGACGGCTGTTACAAAACAGTGTTGCAGAATGTGGAGAATGCAAAAAGGGTTTTGGAGTTTCTGTCTCCGAAATACAGGCTTGCTTTGATAAGCAACTTTTATGGCAACATTGAGACTGTGCTATGTGAGTTGGGATTGAAACATTTCTTTGAGAGGGTTTTTGAAAGTGCAAAGGTCGGTTTCAGCAAGCCCGACGAGAGATTGTATCTGCATTGTTTGAAAGAGCTGAACTTAAACGGCAATGAGTGTGCAATGGTGGGCGATTCGTATCCGAAAGACATCGTTCCGGCAAAGAAATTGGGCTTTTTGACAATCTGGTTAAACGTTAAAGGTTGGCAAGAGGAAAATAAATCGGGCGAATGTGCCGATATAGTAATCAAAAATTTGAATGAAATAATAAGTAAAGTGGAAATCAACAAAGGATAACTTATCAATACAAAAATAATAGTAAAAATGGAAAAAATCAGAATTGCCATTGTGGGAGTGGGCAACTGTGCTTCTGCTCTCATTCAAGGGCTTGAGTATTACGGAAACAAAGCACGGAACAATTCTTCGCAAGGTATGATGGCAGATAATATCGGAGGCTACACGGCAGAAGATATTGAAGTGGTTGCCGCTTTTGATGTCGATCAACGCAAAGTGGGAAAGACATTGGACAAAGCTATATATGCCAAACCAAACTGCACAATCAACATCATAGACCCTCAAGATTTTCCAAAAAGTTGCGTAGTTGTCGAAAAAGGTCATGTTTTGGACGGAGTGTCTGACCACATGAGGGATTACAACAAGTATCCTGTCGATACAACCTTTCTTGTCGATGAAACAACTCCTTCGGTTGATATTGTCAAACGCCTCAAAGAAGTACGGGCTGACATATTGATTAACTACCTTCCGGTGGGAAGCGAGCAGGCAACGAAGTTTTACGCTCAGTGTGCGATAGATGCTCATGTGGCTTTCTTGAACTGCATACCTGTTTTCATCGCTTCCAATCCCGAATGGGAACAAAAGTTCATCGATGCAGGGCTTCCGTTGGTCGGAGACGACATGAAGAGCCAATTTGGTGCAAGTATCCTTTCGCAGATGTTGCAAGAGCTTGCATTCGCACGAGGACACAAAGTAAAATGTCATATTCAGGAGAACGTGGGAGGCAATACTGATTTTCTGAATATGATGAATACTTCACGCTTAGCTTCAAAGAAAATAAGCAAAGAAAATGTTATTCGTTGCCAACACGACATCAGAGGTTTGGATTCTCACGAGAGTTTCTTGTATGCAGGTCCGAGCAACTATATTGCCTACTATAAGGACAACAAAATTGCCAACTTCCATTTGGAATTGGAAGGTTTTGGCGGCTCACCCGTCAGCTTTGATGCACGATTGTCAGTAATAGATTCTCCAAACAGTGCAGGAGTTGTCATAGACGCCATTCGATACCTCAAAGTTGCAAGAGAATTGGGAATAACAGGCTCTTTGCACGGAGCAAGTGCCTTCACCCAAAAAACACCTCCTTTCCCTATGACGTTTGAAGACGCTCAATACGAGTGCAGAATGTTGGCTCAAAGACAGCTTACCGAGCTTACGAAAAAACAAGTAAGGAAATAGGTTCAGGCAGATTGCTATACAATAATATATAATAAGGAAACGGGCAGCAAAGATTTAGATTCTCTGCTGCCCGTTGTGTGTTTGGGTATTCCGAAAAGACTACTTGGCGTAATTTACTGCCCTTGTCTCTCTGATAACCGTTACTTTTATCATGCCGGGGAACACCATTTCGTTCTGAATTCGCTTTGACAAGTCGAAAGATATTTGATTGGCTTCCTGATCTGACACTTTCTCTGCCGAGACTATAACTCTCAGTTCTCTGCCGGCTTGAATTGCGTAAGTCTTTACAACTCCCGGATAACTCATTGCCATTTCTTCCAACTTGTGAAGACGATTGATGTAAGCCTCTACGACCTCTCGCCTTGCTCCTGGCCTTGCTCCCGATATTGCGTCGCACACTTGGACTATCGGAGCATAGAGACTTTGCATCTCAACCTCATCGTGGTGAGCGCCTATGGCGTTGCTTACTTCTGTCTTTTCTTTGTACTTTTCTGCCAACTTCATTCCGAGAATTGCGTGTGGCAATTCGGGTTCGTTGTCAGGCACTTTGCCGATGTCATGCAGCAATCCTGCTCGCTTTGCTATCTTTGGATTGAGACCAAGCTCGCTTGCCATTGTCGCACATAGGTTTGCGACTTCGCGAGAGTGCTGCAAAAGATTTTGTCCGTAGGAAGAGCGGTACTTCATCTTGCCGACTATTCTCACAAGTTCGTGATGCAGGTTTACAATTCCAAGGTCGATGCAAGTTCTCTTACCTGTTTCGATTACTTCTTGTTCGATTTGTTTCTTTGTTTTGGCAACTACTTCTTCTATTCGTGCAGGGTGAATACGTCCGTCGGTTACCAATTTGTGCAAAGCGAGCCTTGCAACTTCTCTTCTGACAGGATCAAAGCACGAAAGCAAAATCGCATCGGGCGAATCGTCAATAATAACCTCCACTCCGGTAAGATTTTCGAGTGTTCTGATGTTTCGTCCCTCTCGACCGATAATTCTACCCTTCACTTCTTCATTTTCGAGGTTGAAAACAGAGACTGTGTTTTCTATTGCGTTCTCTGTGGCTGTACGTTGTATCGATTCGATTACGATTTTCTTCGCTTGCTGATTGGCAGTCAGCTTTGCTTCTTCCACAATCTCCATGATTTTGTTGGCAGCATCGCTCTTTGCCTCTTCGGTAAGGCTTTCAATCAACTGTGCCTTAGCCTCTTCGGCAGATAAACCTGCCACTTGTTCCAATTTTTCGATACTTTCGCGATAGGCTTTCTCAACTTCTTGTTGGCGGGCTTGAAGACGCTCTGCCTGTTTGTTGAGATTTTCTTTTGCTGCGAGGAATTCTGTACTTTTCTTTTGCAATTCCTCCACCTTTTGGTTCAATGCCTGCTCTTTCTGCTTAATTTTGTTTTCTGCCTGCATGACTTTGCTGTTTCGCTCTTGCACTTGCTTTTCGTGTTCGCTTTTTAGTTGCAAGAACTTCTCCTTTGCCTGCAAAATCTTCTCTTTTTTCAAAATTTCCGCTTTCTCTTCGGCTTCTTTGAGTACCTGTCGGCTCTTTTTTTCCAAGATGCCTCTCAATTTTGTCGTTGCAAGAGCAATGCCAATGCCCACTCCCACCAATCCGACAACGATAAAGATTACTATGTTCATTGTTGTACCTATAAATATTGTTAGTTTATAAGCGGGAACTGCCGGAAAGACATTCACGAATACCAATTTGAAGATAAGAAAAACCGCACCAATCTCGATAATGGAGTATAGTAAACTCCTAAATAAAAAGATTTGAGTGCCTTTTGTATCAAACTTCCACCGTCTCCTGAGAGATTTCTGTTAAGAAATGAGGCCTGTTTTCCCCAAAATGAGCTTAACTCGTTATTGTTTTAGTGTTGAGTTTACAGACTGCAACGAAACTGATGCGGTATATTGCAATTAAAACTATTCAGATACTTTTTCAAGGTTGTGAAGCAGTGATTGAAGTCTTTCTGTAACTATTTTCCTGTCATCGTTATGCAATCTGTTTTGCTTAATGAAAGCCGTAACATATTGCAACAGCACCATGGCAAGCAAATCCTGCTTATCCTCGTAAGCTCTTCTTGCTTCATAACCGTTTATCGTATCATTAACCATTGCAGAGGCACTTTCAAAAATGCTTCTCTCGCTTTCTTTGACATTAACTTTGTATGTCCTTCCTGCCAATTCAACACTCATGCTGACAATCTCCTCTGCCATGGTCTTCACTTTTATCTTCTACCGAAACCAACAAAGCCAATGCTTTGTTCACTTTCTGCAACAATTCGTCTATCTTGCTTCTGAACTCGTCTATATCTTCCCTTTGTTCAATCGCTTTCGTTAATTTAATTTTTTGTTGGTCTTGTTCTGTTTGATTTTTGTCCTCGGACAATGCCGCAAGCGATGCTTTGAGCTTCTCATTCTCCCTCTTGCACAGAGCCAACTCTGCTTCAAGCTGTTCTTTCTGCACAAGAATTTCCACCACCTTGTCTTCAATCTTCTCAATTATCGAAACAATCTCGCTCATCTCGGCATTCTCCTTACGATTTGCAAATATAGTACTTTTTATTTGTTCAACAATCGTTTTGCTTTGCTTTTATTCTTCGGGCAAAAGGTGTCCCATTCTGTCCCTTTTGGTTTTCAAGTACTTTTCGCTGTACTTGTTGGGAGAAATGATGATAGGAATATTTTCCGTTATCTTTATTCCATAGCCCTCCAAGCCGCTTCTCTTCTTTGGATTGTTGGACATAAGTCTCAAATTGGTCGCATTCATATCTCGCAATATCTGAGCGCCTATGCCATAGTCCCTTTCGTCAGCCTTAAATCCCAAAGCAAGGTTTGCATCTACCGTATCCATGCCTTGTTCTTGCAAATGGTATGCCTTCAACTTGTTTACCAAGCCGATGCCACGACCTTCCTGACTCATATATACCACAAGTCCCTTGCCCTCTTTTTCAATCATTTCCATGGCACGGTGTAATTGTTCTCCGCAATCGCACTTACACGAACCGAAAATATCTCCTGTTGCACAGGAAGAGTGAACCCTGCACAAGACAGGCTCATCTTTTTCCCACTCTCCTTTTTTCAACACAAGGTGAGTAAGAGTGCTGTCTTTCTGAGTGTAAGCTATCAACTTGAAGTTGCCCCATTGGGTTGGCAAAAACACTTCCTGCTCTCTCTTTATGAGACTTTCGGTCTTTATTCTGTAAGCTATCAAGTCCTTTATGGTGATTATTTTAAGTCCGTACTCCTTTGCAAACAACATAAGGTCGGGCATACGGGACATTGTACCGTCTTCGTTCATTATCTCCATAAGAGCGCCTGCCGGATACAGCCCTGCAAGTCTTGCCAAGTCGATTGCAGCTTCTGTATGACCTGCACGTTTCAATACTCCGTCTTCTTGGGCATACAAAGGATTGATATGACCCGGGCGACCGAAGGTTTCGGGTTTTGAAGCAGGGTCTGCCAATGCTGCAATGGTCGCTGCCCTGTCCGAAGCCGAAACTCCGGTGGAGCAACCCTCCAATTTGTCTATGGTAACTGTGAAAGGAGTTCCCAAAACCGAAGTATTGTCGGCAACTTGGTGGTACAATCCCAATTCTCTGCATCGAGATATTGTAATGGGAGCGCAAAGCACTCCGCGGGCGTGCTTCAACATAAAATTAACCTTTTCAGGTGTAATTTTCTCTGCTGCAATTATCAAATCGCCTTCGTTCTCTCGGTCTTCGTCATCAACAACTATGACAAAGTTTCCTTTTTTGAACTCTTCTATTGCTTCTTCTATTGTATTTACTTTGGTTTCCATTATTCTCAAATGTGATTTTTAGCCTGCAAAGATAAGAATATTCTTTGAATAAAAGCCCGTTTTGCACATTTCACAGCGAGAAAAATCACAATTATCGCCCCTTTACACACTTTTTATTCGTACCTTTGCAGCCGTTTTTCAAAGTTGGAAATCATACCAAAGGCAAATGGTAAGTTTTAACGTAATAACTCAGGGAATACTCTTTGGATTGACCCTTGCTCTAATGGTCGGTCCTGCATTTTTTTCGCTCATTCAGACAAGCATAACCAAAGGTTTCAGAAGCGGAATGCAACTTGCTTTCGGTGTTTCGCTTTCGGACATCATCATGGTCTTCATTGCATGGTTTGGAATGAGTTCTTTGTTTGCCACCTCCCACGCTCAGCGTATCATAGGGTTGATTGGCGGTTGTGTAATCATAGGTTTTGGAATTTATACTGCCACTCGTCGCCACATAACCCAGCCAAAACGCAACATAGAGACCACCGGCAAAATGCAGTGGAAGTATATGCTCAAAGGATTTGTCTTTAACATTGCCAATCCGGGCGTATGGATTTATTGGCTTATCCCTATAAATGTGGCAATGGGCTACGAAACAACCGCAAATCAGATAACGTTTTTGATTAGTATTCTTATAACCGTCCTTGCCACGGATATAACAAAATGTGCTATCGCAAACGAACTCAAACGCTTCATGACAGACAATGTAATCACCATTATGAACAGAGTTGTCGGCAGCATACTCATACTCTTCGGGCTTTACCTTTTGATAACTTCCGTTGTAAGCATTCATTTTCCTTCGATTTCAAACATCGGGAGCTTACAACAAGCCTGAGGCTTCGACCGAACAACAATCCAAAGACAATGAACGCTCTCTCCAAACAAGCTTTCTCAGCTCTTTTTGCCCTTATCACCATTGCAATATCTCAATCGGCTTTCTCAAAATGCAGCAATATCGCATATCTTTCGCCTTGCGACACCAATATCATCAAACAATGTCTTTTTCTTTCGCCTGACCCCAAGCACGGCAAGCCATACCGCATACCTGCCTTGGCTCAGTGCAAGGACGGAACGCTGCTTGCCTTTTCTGACTACCGACCTTGCGGAGGCGACATAGGCTTTGGCGAGGTGGATATAAAGCTCCGACATTCAGAAGACGGCATATCGTGGAGCAAGGAGACGTTTGTTGCAGACGGCAAGGGCGGAAATGAGAATGTCTTCGACTGCGGCTTTGGCGATGCGGCAGTTGTGGCAGACAGAGAGAGCAACGAAGTATTGGTAATGTGCGTTGCAGGACGGACAGTCTTCAATCAAGCCGACACCAAACGCCACAACTTCATGGCAGCAATAAGAAGCACCGACGGCGGACGCTCATGGCAGCAAACCGAAGACCTTACGGCAATGTTCATGGCAGCAGACAGCACAACAAAGCCCCTCTTCCCCGATGCCCATTCGATGTTTATAGCCTCGGGAAAGATACTTCAATCCTCCGTCTTCAAATCCGAAGAAAGCAAATACCACAGACTGTATGCCGCCTTGCTGATAAAAGATAACCAAGGGCTTTATAATCATGTTATTTACTCGGACGACTTCGGCAGAAGCTGGCACAGGCTTGGCGAAAGTTGCATCTATGGTGGAGATGAAGCCAAGTTGGAAGAGCTGTCTGACGGAAGTCTTGTGATAAGCAGCCGAAAGCCTCACGGAAGATACTTCAACGTCTTTACCTTTTCGGACATTGCAACGGCAAAAGGCTCTTGGGACAAGACGGTGAGCAGCAACGATTTCTCAACAGGCATAACGGTCGGAGCAAACTCCTGCAACGGAGAGTTGCTAAAGGTCAAAGCCAAACGCAAAAGCGACAAACAAGAGTGCGAACTGCTCTTGCAATCTCTCCCTACGGGCGACAATCGCACCGATGTGAGCATATTTTTCAAAGAATTGGAAAACGGACATACATATTCTTCGCAAGAAATTGCACAATGCTGGACAAAAGGCATACAAATAAGCGACAAAAAGTCTGCATACTCCACAATGATTGTGCAACAAGACGGAAGGGTAGGCTTTCTGTACGAAGAGGAACCCGGGGATTACAGCATTATTTATACAAGTCTCAGCATAGAGCAAATAACCAAAGGTTTGTACGAATAGACTTGACGAAAGCAAGGCTTATCGCCTCATATTACTGCCCTACAAGCTACAAAAGCCTTTTCCTACCACCGCCAAACCACCCGCAGCCGTCTCTTTGTAGAGCGAAGGCAGGTCTTTGCCGGTTTGTTTCATCGTTTCGACAACCTTATCGAACGAAATGATGTGTTTTCCGTCAGACATCATGGCATAAAGGTTGGCGTCCAAAGCCCGAAGTGCCGCAAAGGCATTTCGTTCTATGCAAGGAACTTGCACCAAGCCGCACACAGGGTCGCAAGTCAGCCCGAGGTGATGTTCCAAGCCTATCTCGGCAGCATATTCTATCTGTTGGGGTGTGCCTCCGAAGAGTTGGTTTGCAGCAGCTGCCGCCATAGAGCAGGCAGACCCCACTTCACCCTGACAACCCACCTCTGCACCCGAGATAGATGCGTTTTGCTTAATCACAGTTCCTATAAGACCGGCAGTAGCCAAAGAACGGATAATCTGTTTGTCGGTAAACTCATGCTCGGTGTTCAAATGGTACAACACAGCCGGCACAACACCGCAAGAACCGCAGGTAGGAGCAGTAACAATCAAGCCTCCGGCAGCATTTTGTTCCGATACCGCAAGAGCATACGACTGCACAAGACAACGACCACGCAAAGAAGGCTTGTAACTTCTCGCCTTGGTATAATAACTCATCGCCTTGCGTCTCAGACGCAAGCCTCCGGGAAGAACACCCTCCTCATTAAGCCCCTCTTCTACCGATTGCTTCATCACCCTCAGCACCTCCATGAGATAATCCCAAATATCATGACCCTCAAACTCCTGAACATATTCCCAAAACGTCAGTCCGTTCTCGTCCAAGTAGTGCAAAACATCGGTAAGATTGCGATGCGGATAAACATTCTTTATTTCCAAGCCCTCATGACTTTCTTCCTGAATAATCTTTCCTCCTCCTATCGAATAAAAAGTACGTCTGCCAAGGCTGACACCCCGAGAGTCGAAAGCCTCAAAGCCCATTGCATTTGGGTGAAGGTCCAAAAACGTATTCCCTTTCCAAATTATCTTGGTACGTTCTCGTCCCAACACATCAAGAACGGCTTTGTCGGTCAAGTGTCCCTTTCCCGTTGCAGCCAAAGAGCCATACAGGGTGATTTCAAAGCGAGAAGCCTGAGCAAAGAGCTTCAAGAACAGCTCCGAAGCCTTTCTCGGAGCCATGGTGTGAGAACTTGACGGACCGTAACCAATTCTGAATATTTCCTTTATACTTTCCATTGCGACAATAAGGTTTTGCGATTTGAAGATGCAAAATTACAGCTTTTCTTTCTTTTGATTGGCACAAGTCAAAACAAATACTCGTTTTATTGAAATCAAAGAAAATCTTACCAAAACAACAATCTGAAAATCAATCTCTTAAAACCACAAAAATAAAACGCCGTTTCGCCAAAATAAAACGCCGATTTATTTTGCCAAAACGCCGTTTCAGTCAAGCAAAACGGCGTTTTGATTTGTGGAATTTATCGGGTTATCAATTATTTTTTTGATTTTATTGTTTGCAGTTTTGAATTTTTGTCATAATTTTGCAGGTGCATTTCCAGAGTTCGTGCTACTAATGGCGGGCAATGCAGATGCAACATATTTATTCGGAGAAACAGAACGTCTGATCCAAAAGCAATACTGATGGAAAAGAGAATAGGTACTATAAGTATAGTCATTTATAATCGTGATATGGCAGAGAGGGTAAACAAACTCATCTCCTGCTATGGTGATTGTGTGCTTGCCCGTCAGGGTCTCCCCTTTGCCGACAGGGGTATCTTCATTATAACCTTGGTTGTTGAGGCTTCGACAGACAAAATCAACGCTTTGACCGGCTCTCTCGGACGTTTGGAAAATGTGGAAGTGAAATCTATTTTGTCAAAAATAAAAACTGTTCAATCATGAATATAGAAGAGAGGAACAAAAACTTCATCGACAGAGACAAGCTCTACAACTTGATTGAGGGAAAGACCCCTTCGGATTTGGAAATCGATGAAATATTGAACAAAGCCTTGAAATTGAAAGGGCTTGGTTTGGAAGATGTGGCAGCATTGCTGAGAGTTGAAGACCCGACTGCCATTCACAGGATAATGGAGTGTGCAAAGACTGTCAAGGAAGCCATTTATGGCAAGCGTTTGGTGCTTTTTGCTCCCATATATACGGGAAATGTGTGCGTAAACAACTGTCTCTACTGCTCTTTCCGCAAGGATAATCACCTGATTAAGCGTAAAATCCTTACAATGGACGAAATAGCTCAGGAAACATCGGCTCTTTTGAAGCAGGGACACAAGAGAGTGTTGCTCATCTGCGGAGAAAACAACAAGAATGGTACGGATTATATGGTCGAGGCGATAAGAACGACTTACGGAGTGAAGGAACGCGGCGGCAGAGACTACATAAGACGTATCAATGTGGAGCTTGCTCCTATGGAAGTTGAGGACTTTGCCCGCCTCAAAGCCGAAAAGATTGGTACATACGTTTGTTTCCAAGAGACTTATGACCCTGTCAAATACAAGGAATTTCACCCTGCCGGAACTCCGAAGGCAGATTATTTGTATCGTTTGAGCGTTATGGATCGTGCAATGGAGGGTAATATAGACGATGTGGGAATTGGTGCTTTGTTTGGCTTGACTGACTATCGCTTTGAGGTCTTGGCAATGATTGAACACGCCAATCACTTGGAGCGTTGCTTTGGTTGCGGTCCTCATACCGTCTCTGTGCCGAGAATGGAACCTGCAATCGGAGCGCCTGCTGCCGAAAATGTGCCTATGCCTGTGGGAGATGATGACTTCAAAAAGATTGTTGCCATTATCAGAATTGCTTTGCCATATACCGGAATAATACTTTCGACAAGGGAGAACGACAAAATGAGAAACGAATTGATAAAATACGGCGTCAGTCAAATCTCTGCGGCAAGCAAAACCAACCCGGGAAGTTATGCTCACGAAGAAGAGGGAACGGGAACTCAGTTTTCGACAGGAGATCACCGCTCTATGGAAGAGGTAATCGCCTCATTGGTCGATGCAGGTTACATTCCTTCTTTCTGCACAGGCTGTTATCGCAAGCACAGAGTGGGCGGAGACTTTATGGACTTGGCAAAGCCGGGATTGATAAAGCAGTACTGTCTGCCTAATGCGATGTTTACCTTTACCGAATACCTCGAAGACTTTGCTTCGGAGGAGACTCGCCGCAAGGGAAAAGAACTTATAAAAACCATGTTCGCAGAGGTAGGCAAGCCGGAGCTTCTTCCAAAGATTGAAGACAACCTTTGCAAAATCGAAAATGGCGAAAGAGACATCTTCTTTTAGTCTTTTCTATTGCCAAGGTCGGCTCTTGAAAAACCAAGTTGCCGCTATATTGAAATAAATCGTTCTTTTGATATGTAAAAAGCCGCTTTTCCAAATCGAAAAAGCGGCTTTGTTATTTTGGTTGCAGCATTCTAAGCAACTATGTTGATGATTTTCTTTGGTACATAGATGACTTTTTTCACTGCTTTGCCTTCCAAGAATTTTTGTATCTCGGCATTTTCGACCGCTTCTTTCTCTATTTGTTCCCTTGGGGCGTCGAGAGCAAACTCGATGTAGGTTCTGGTTTTGCCGTTTATCGACACAGGATATTTGAAGCTGCTTTCGACCAAGACGCTCGGGTCAAATTGTGGGAATGTTGCGTAGCTTATGCTCTCTGAATGTCCGAGTTGCTGCCATATCTCTTCGCAAATGTGTGGTGCAAACGGCGAAAGGATTATGGTAAGCGGCTCTATGATTTCTCTCTTGTTGCACTTCAATGCTCCGAGTTCATTGACGCAAATCATGAAAGTTGATACCGATGTGTTGAGTGAAAATCTTTCTATGTCGTCTTGCACTTTCTTTATTGTCTTGTGAAGTATTTTCAACTCTTCTTTAGTTGCCGGCTCTTCGCTTATGTCGAGTTGGTCTTCTTTGTGGCTGAGAAGCCAAAATTTTCTGACAAATCGGCTCACTCCTTCTATGCCTTTGGTGTCCCAAGGCTTCGATTGCTCAATCGGACCCAAGAACATTTCGTACAATCTGAGGGTGTCAGCTCCATATTTCTCCACAAGGTCGTCGGGGTTCTGCACATTGAAAAGGCTTTTGCTCATCTTCTCAACCTCGCTGCCGCAAATATATTTGCCATTCTCCAATTCAAATTCGGCATCTGCAAATTCGGGTCTCCACTTACGGAACTTTTCTATGTCCAAAACGTCATTATCGACCATGTTTATATCGACATGAATAGGGTCAGTCTCGTATTTGTCTTTGAGATTGAGCGAAACGTATTTGTTTGTTCCCTTTATTCGATAGACAAATTGGCTCTTGCCTTGAATCATTCCCTGATTTATCAATTTTTTGTAGGGTTCGTCTGAACATACAACGCCAAGGTCAAACAAGAACTTGCAGATAAAGCGTGAGTAAAGCAAGTGTCCTGTTGCGTGTTCGCTGCCTCCTACATACAAATCGACATTCTGCCAATAGGAGTTGGCTTCTTTGGAGACAAATTCCGAGTTGTTGTGAGGGTCCATGTAGCGAACAGAGTAGGCATTCGAGCCTGCAAATCCCGGCATCGTGTTATAGTCGTAACGGTATCCCTCTTTGGTTGCCCAATTCTTTGCTCTTGCAAGAGGAGCATCGCCATTTTCTGTAGGCAAATACTTATCTACTTCGGGCAGACGCAAAGGCAGCTCGCTCTCTTTGAGAGGGTAAGGTATTTCGTCTTTGTAATAAATAGGGAAAGGCTCGCCCCAATATCTCTGACGTGAGAAAATGGCATCTCTCAATCGGTAGTTGGTTGTTCCGAAGCCTATCTTCATTTGTTCAATATGGTGTATTGCCTGCTTGATTGCCTGCTTTACTTCCAAGCCGTCAAGAAAATCTGAATTTATTATCACTCCTGCTTTGCTGTCTTTGCTCTCCTGCCATGACGAAGGCTCGCTTGGTTCTTCGCCATTTGGCACAACGACCTGAACAATAGGAAGATTGAACCTGCGGGCAAAGGCAAAGTCTCTGCTGTCGTGAGCAGGTACTGCCATTACTGCACCGCTTCCGTATCCCGAAAGCACATAATCAGAAATCCAAATCGGTATTTTCTTACCGCTGAAAGGGTGTATGGCATAACTTCCTGTGAACACTCCGCTCACTTTCTTCACTTCGCTCTGACGCTCTCTCTCGCTTCGGTTCTTTGCCCACAAGACATATTTTTCCACTTCCTGCTTTTGCTCGGGCGTTGTGAGCTTTTCAATCATTTCATGCTCGGGACACAAAACCATGAAGGTAACTCCGAATATTGTGTCGGCTCTTGTGGTGAACACTTCCAAGCTCTCGCCGCTTTCGGTCTTGAATTCGAGGCTTGCTCCGCGGCTTTTGCCAATCCAATTTCGCTGAATTTCTTTAATAGAATCCGTCCATTCCAAGCTGTCAAGCCCTTCCAACAAACGTTCTGCGTATGCTGTTATTCTCAAACTCCATTGTCTCATTTTCTTTCGCTCGACAGGATAGCCGCCTCGCACGCTCACTCCGTTCACAACTTCATCATTTGCCAACACAGTGCCGAGCTTGCTGCACCAATTCACCATCGAATCTGACAAATAAGCCAATCGGTAGTTCATAAGCACGTCGCTCTTTTGCTTTTCGCCAAAAGAGTTCCACTCTTCGGCGGTAAATGTTGGGCAATCGGAATGTGCGGCATTTATTCCGCCCTCTCCCCCGTTGCCTTGCTTGGAGAAGACTTCCACAAGCTCCGAAATCGGACGTGCAGACTTGCAATCATTACAATAATAGCTGTCAAACAATTTGAGAAATATCCATTGAGTCCACTTATAGTAGTCTTCGTTGCAGGTTCTCACCTCTCTGTCCCAATCGTACGACAGTCCCAAAATGTCAAGTTGCTTTCTATATCGGTTGATGTTTTGTTCTGTTGTAACGGCAGGGTGTTGTCCTGTCTGGATTGCGTACTGTTCTGCCGGCAATCCGTAAGAATCGTAACCCATAGGGTGAAGTACATTAAATCCTTGCAGACGTTTGTATCTCGAAAAGATGTCTGAGGCTATGTATCCCAAGGGGTGTCCGACGTGAAGTCCCGCTCCCGAAGGATAAGGGAACATATCCAAAACATAATACTTGGGTTTGTCGGGATTTATTTCGGCTTTGAAGGTTTTGTTCTTTGCCCAGAAAGCCTGCCATTTTGCCTCTGTATCTCTAAAATTGTAATCCATTGCAATATCTTATTTTAATATCAATTCAACTATGTTTTCTACGTGTTGGGTGTGGGGAAACATATCGACAGGACGTATTCTTCCCACAGCATATTTTGATTGCAACAAGGCAACATCTCGTGCCTGAGTTGCAGGGTTGCAAGATATATAGACAATCTTGCGTGCCTCGGTTGCCAACAGCTGATTTATGACACTCTCTGCCATTCCTGCACGTGGCGGGTCGGTAATTATGACATCGGGTCTGCCGTTCTGCTCTATGAACTCTTCGGTCAGTATCTTTGCCATGTCGCCTGCAAAGAATGTTGTGTTGTTTATTTTGTTGAACTCGGAGTTCAAGCGAGCGTCTTCCACCGCATCTTCAACGTATTCTATGCCTACAACTTTTTTGGACAAAGAAGCGACATAGTTGGCTATCGTTCCGCAACCTGTATATAGGTCATAGACAACATCGTCCTTGGTTATGCCTGCAAATTCTGCCGCTTGGTGATAGAGCTTTTCGGCTTGCAGCGAATTGGTTTGGTAAAAGGTTTTCGGTCTAATCTTGAAACGCAATTCTCCATTGCCGTCAAAAGATGTCATTCTCTCTTCTATGTGGTCTTTTCCCGCAAAACACTTTATGTCTTGGTCGCCAAGGGTATCGTTAAACTTCTCGTTGATGCAGTACATAAGCGAGGTAATTTGCGGAAAATTCTCTCTGAGGTTTTCAAGCAGAGGAACAATCTCTTCACTCCTTTGGGCAAAGACCACAACGACCATAACATCGCCCGTGGTCGAAGTTCTGACAATCAGGTTTCTCATAAGCCCAGAATGTTCCCTTATATTATAATAAGGTAAAGAGCGTTCGGAACAATAGGCTCTCAAATGGTTGCGAATGGCATTTGAAGGCTCTGACTGCAAGGCACAATAATCTATCTCCAACACCTTGTCGAAAAATCCCGGAACATGAAATCCGAAAGCTCCATTGTCGATTGCCTCTTTGTCATAGTCATGTTTCCAACTTTTTGTGGAGAATGTGAATTCCAACTTGTTGCGATATTCCTTTTGGGTTGCGGAAGGAAGAATGGACATCATCTTTGAACAATCTGCCTTGGCGATGCGTTCCAAGTTGTCCCTCACCTGCTTCTGCTTATAGGCAAGCTGGCTTTCGTAATTCATGTTTTGCCACTTGCAACCGCCGCAAACTCCGAAGTGATTGCACATTGGTTCTGTTCTCAAAGGTGAATAGGAATGAAAATGTATCGCTTTGGCTTGTGCAAAGTTCTTTTTCTTCTTATAAATCTCCAAATCGACAACATCTTGCGGCACAACGTACGGCACAAACACCACCAAGTCATCGACTTTGGCTATGCAATTACCCTCGGCAGCTGCTTCCAAAATCTCGACTTGCTCTACAATTTGCTTGGTCTTAGTCTTTTTCAGCTTCATTTCAACTGCTCAAAAATCAAAAAAAAGAAGCATTGGAAAACCTCAATGCTTCTCGCAAATATCTCTTGACTTGTGTTCTCTTAATACAAAGAGCGGTAAACTATCTCTCGTCAGAAACAGTAAGTTTGTGCCTGCCGTGAGCTCTACGAGCAGCTAAAACTCTTCTACCATTGGCTGTTGCCATTCTCTGTCTGAAACCGTGCTTGTTTACTCTTTTTCTGCGTGAAGGTTGATATGTTCTTTTCATCGTCTTTATATGTTTTTGAGGTGCAAAGGTACGACTTTTTTTTGAAAGGGCAACATCCGAGAGGGCTTTTTTTTGAATTTGGCACATTTTAAGCCCTAAATACTTGGAAACAGCGAGTTTTTTTGTACATTTGCAAACCGTATTCGGAAAGCAAACCGACATAATAACTGATAAAAGATACGATTTAGCTCATCAAAAAGGGCATGGACAGAAAGTTAAACGACATTTTGGAACTGAGACAGGAGGAAGTGGAATTGTCAAACCTGCTGAGCGTGGAAAGACTCTCGGAGAAGTTCCCCTATTCGGCAGTATTGCACGTTTATGCTGCCAAATTTTCGGCTCTTTTGGGCAATCAAAACAAGGGAAAACACCTTGCCACCGCAGCCGCATACGCTTGTGAGAGAGCTGCTTTGAAGCATTTTATGGACGCAAAGCTCACTCCTTGTGCCAAAACGCCGTTTCGCTCTGACCAAAACGCCGTTTTATTTGAGCAGAACGCCGTTTCAGTCGGACAAAACGGCGTTTTGGAAAAGCCTGATTTTGAAGCACAAAAAGAAAGCTCCGACATATTGGAAGAGATTGACCGATACAGCGAACCCGACTTGTCGGACAATCCTACGAAAGAAGAAGTGATTGAACGCTTTTTGAAGATTGAGAACCCCAAGGTGAACACCGCCGAAAACAGTTCGGAAGACCCTGCGATTGAGAAGATAATAAAGCAATCGGCAAACGACGAATTCAAAATCGTTACCGAGACAATGGCAAAAATATACCTCAAACAGGGCAACAAAGACAAGGCATTGCAAATTTATCGTCAGCTTTTGACCTCCAATCCAAAAAAAAGTGTTTACTTTGCAGACCGAATCAGAGAGTTGGAAGAAGAATAAATAACAAAAAAATCAAAAATAAAGTATGTTTGTATTCGTAACAGTATTGATTATCGTCGTTGCCATTTTGTTGGCAATCGTAGTATTGATTCAAAACTCCAAGGGCGGCGGATTGGCAGCCAACTTTGCATCTCAAAATCAAGTAATGGGAGTAAGAAAGACCGCCGACGTGTTGGAAAAAGCAACATGGACGCTTGCAGGAGTGTTGTTGGTTTTGTGTCTTGTGGCAACAGCCTTCACACCCGGCAGAACAGCAGTAGAGAACGGCAACGGAACACAGTTGGACCCCAATGCAATAAAGACAACCGTTCCTGCACAACAAGCACCTGCAATGCCGGCAGCACAACCTGCCGAACAACCTTCGGCAAACTAAGCCTTCGGAATTGATAAGTAAAGAAAAACACGAAAAGGTCGCCCGAACAAAACGGACGACCTTTCATTTTACCCGATTAAATACTCATATCGACACAAAAAAGACGGCGATTTAGTGAAATAAAACGCCGTCTTTTTCTGACAAAACGCCGTTTTATTTCACTAAATCGGCGTTTTATTTTTGCAGGACGGCGTTTTGCTTTGAAGAAAGATTTTTTTGTTTTGCCGCAAGCTCTATTCCGATATTTTTTATACCTTTGCAGCAAATTTAGTGCAATGTTCAATAGGAATACTTCGACATATAACCTTTGCAGTTCTCCCAAAGTAACAATTTGGGGAGACGAACACCCTTTTGCACAAATCATTTAGCCGTATTTTTCCTGCCAAAGGCAGATTTCGGGCTTCAATTCATTAAATTCTAATCATATTTTAATTCAAAAATGAGGAAAACTTATTTTCTCATAGCGGCTCTTTCGGGAGTGCTATGCGTCAATGCCGTATGCAGTCAGAGCGTTGAAAAGAGAAAACTGACCATCGGACAAATGTTTGAGCTTGCCGAGCAGAACAACAGCAGCATCAAAGCTAATCAACTGCAACAAAAACAGGCTTATCAAGAAGTCAAAGTTGCAAAAAACGGCTATCTGCCGTCAATAAACGCTTCATTGTCATTCTCGTACAACGGAGACGGAATGATTATCGACCGAGATTTCAGAAGTTATTTCAAAGCCGAAATTCCCGACTTCGGGAACAATTTTGCTTTGGAAGTGTCTCAAATCATCTATTCGGGCGGTGCAATAAGTGCGAGTGTGAGACTTTCGGAACTGAAAGCACAAATGACATCTTTGGATGCGGAACTCAACCGTCAGGAAATACGATTTTTGATTGTCGGAAACTACTTGGAGCTTTGCAAATTGGACAATCAGCTCAAAGTATTCGACACCAACATTGCTCAAACCGAAAGAATACTGAAAGATATGCACGTCAGGCACAGTCAGGGAACTGCATTGCATAACGACATTACTCGTTATGAGTTGCTGTTGCAAGACTTGAAGTACACCAAAACCACACTTCAAAACAACAAACAGATAATAAACAACCAACTTACAAGCACTTTGGGGCTGCCGGAAGCAACAATCATCGAACCCGATACCGCAGGCATTAAACTATTGTCCGAAAAGACCGCAGAGCAGTGGCTGAAAGAAGCAAGTCTGTCGGCAATTCCCATAAAATTGGCAGCCGCAAGAGTGCAAATCAACGAGCAGAAAAAGAAACTGTCTTACTCAGAACGTCTGCCGAAAGTAGCTTTGTTTGCAACAAACAACCTTGTCGGTCCGATTACAATGGAAATTCCTGCAATCGACAAGAACTTCAACTGCTTTGTTGCAGGCATCGGCATCACCTATAACTTCGACAACCTATACAAAAGCGGCAGACAAATTTCCTCGGACAAGATAGGAATTATGAAAGCACGGCAAGACATGACGACAACCGAGGAAGAAATCAAACTGGCAATTCAATCTGCCCTCATCAAATACCAAGAGAGTTACTCACTTGCTCAAACCAAAGAAAAAAGTCTTGAATTGGCAAAAGAGAATTACGACATTGTTTATTACCGATATGCGAACGACTTGGCTTTAATCACCGACCTGCTCGATGCTTCTTCTCAAAAGATAGATGCAGAGTTGCAAGTTGTCATTGCCCATATCAACATATTGTTTAACTACTTCAAGTTGCATTATATTTCAGGAACGTTATAAATCGAAAAATCATGAATAAAAGAAAGAAAAAAAACCATTGCAAACATCGTAATTGTTGCATTTATCGTTTGCGGTCTTTGTTGGATTGCATCAAACTTTGTACACATCGGCGGACAATACACAAACAATGCTCAAATCCGCCAAGACATCATTCCTGTTTCTTCGCGTGTGCAGGGCTATATCAGGGAAATACGTTTTGAAGACTTCCAAAGCGTACACAAAGGAGACACTTTGGTGATAATAGAAGACTGTGAATATCGCCTGCGTTTGGCTCAGGCAAAGGCAGATTATCAAAACGCCTTGGTCGGAAAGGCGGCTTGCCAAACCGGAGTGTCGGCTCTTTCAAACAATATAGCAGTCAGCGATGCAAGTATGCAGGAAGTGGAAATTTTGCTTGCCAATGCAGAGGCTGATTACAAGCGTTTCAAAAATCTGTTGAGCAACAAGGCTGTAACACAACAGCAGTTCGAGCAGGCAGAAACAAAATACAAATCGCTGAAAGCCAAATTGGAGACAATGAAACGACAGAAGCAAAGCACAAGTCTTGCAAAGACAGAACAAAATCAACGATTGGGGCAGAACGAAATGGGCATAGAGGTTGCCAAAGCTGCACTCGAACTTGCCGAACTGAACCTTTCTTATACTGTTATCACAGCTCCTTGCGATGGAACGATGTCTCGAAAAAATATTCAGGTCGGTGAGTTGATTAGTCCGGGCAGATTGTTGTGTTCGATTGTCGATAAGAGTAAAAAATGGGTCGTTGAAAACTATAGAGAAACCCAAATAGAAAGCATCAATCGGGGAGACAAGGTCAAAATATCGGTCGATGCCTTTCCCGATGTGGCGTTTGAGGGCAGGGTGGAAAGCATTTCAAACGCAACAGGAGGTCAATTCGCAATATCATCTCCCGACAATTCGGCAGGTAACTTTGTGAAAGTCGAACAGCGTATCCCGATTAAAATCGTCTTTACCTCAAATAACGACACAATGTCGCTCAATCGGCTCTCTGCCGGCATGAATGCAGAATGTAAAATCTTGAAATAGCATGGCTTGGCAGGAAGAACCTTTCAGATTTTTGAACTTTAAGGAGTGCGTACCCGACAAGTTACGCTTTTGGATTTACCTTTTGTTTCTCTGTGTTTTTCAATTCTCCAACGGAATGTACTTTACCGCAATGAGCCAAATGCAGGGAGAACAATCCATAAGCATGAATGACGTCAAGATGATGAGCCATGCGGTTCTCATAGGGCTTAGTCTGTATTTTCCTTTGGCTTTTCGTCTTAAATTTCGCTTTACCAATCGCACTTCTCTGATTGTTGCGGCAACGGGTTTGTTGGTTTGCAATCTGCTTGTTCCCCATATAGACAAGCCTTTTATCCTTGTGTTAATCGGATTTGTCGCAGGATTTTTTCGCCTCTACGGAACGTTTGAATGCTTCTCCAACATATTGCCGAAAATCACCCCGACCTACAATTATCCTGTGTTTCTGTCATTTGTGTTCTTTGTAGTGTTGGGAGTTATTCACCTGTTTGATGCGGTGAGTATGCAGATTATTTATTTTTTCGAGTGGAAACAGCTGCACAATCTTGCTGTCGGTTTGTTGCTCGTTGTGATTGTGTCGGCTTTTCTGCTGATGAGACCTTTCAGAGCCGAAGCCAAAATGCCGCTTTTGGGTATCGATTGGCTCGGCATGGTGCTTTGGGCAATCTTTATCCTCTCTTTGATTTTTGTTGTGCAGTATGGCAACACTCTCGATTGGTTTCATTCGACCAATATCAGAGTTGCCACAGGCTGTGCCTTTGTTTCATTGGGATTTAACATTGCTCGAATGAACTATATCCGCCATCCGTTTTTGGAAACCGAGGCTTTCAGGGTAAATAATCTGACTAATCTTCTTATTGCTTTTTTGTGTCTTGCAATCCTTTTGGCTTCAAAGAACACCCTGCAAAACACTTTTACTGCCGCAGTTCTTCACTTGGATAGTCTCAATTTAAGCAAATTGAAATATTTTGAGTTCTTCGGCTCTGTTTTGGGTGCGGTTTTTTCTTGGTTTAGCTTGGTTCGATTGAAGTGGTCGCACAAATTGGTAACCTTCATCGGCTTTTCGATGATATTGGTTTATGTGTTTTCGATGTGCTTTTTGGTAAGTCCGCAGACCAATATGGAGAAATTGTACCTCCCTTTGATGTGTTGCGGCTTCGGACACTTGGCAATTTTCATTGCATTGACCGTATATGTTCAAGCCACCGCTCCTTTCAAGAACTATTTTCAGGTGCTTTGCATTCTTGGTTTTGTTCGTACCGGCATAGGTTCGCCGATTGGAGACGCTCTTTACCAACATGGATTGAGCCAACTGACCGACAAGCATTTGTCTCTAATCGGAAGCAATGTGAATTTTAGCCTGATTGACTTCTCGAATGCTTTTGACACTATGGCAACAGAGGCTTTGGTTGCCTCCATAAGGGAGCTTTACGGATATACTTTCGTGTTTGGTGTGGTGGTATTGTTGCTGCTGTCTGCCTCTCGCTTCAAGAAAGATGTGAAAAAGCCTGTTCCAAAGCTGCGTTTCCTTTATTCGGCGATTGCAAAAAGAGTTCAGGAAAGTTTTTACTCCAAGGCTTGAAACATACTACCGCCTTTGCAAAACAAGAAAAAGTCAAAAGGCTTTCTGTCTGAAAGTCAAACATTTGAGCAAATCAAGAAAGCACTCTCGACAAAACGGCGTTTTGCCATGCTGAAACGGCGTTTTGGCAAAATAAAACGCCGTTTTATTTCAGTAAATCGGCGTTTTATTTTTGCAACTATGGATTATCGGAGAGTGTTTCGCTTAAATTCTGATACCAAAATAGCACAGGCAGTTGCGGCATTGAGGCTTTCGGCTCCTTTGTCGGGCTTGAAGTGCGGTATATTGAGATTGTGGTTTACCAACCTGCGGACTTCGGGTGATACTCCGTGAGATTCGCTACCGATAATCAAGACAGCGTCTTCGGGAAGGCTCTCAGAATAGACCGAACTGCCGTCCGCAACCAAGGAAGCATAGACGGGGAGCGACTTTGGCAGGCTTTGAAGATAGTCTGTCAGCTTGCAATAGTGTACTTTCACCCTGAAAATCGAACCCATTGTCGATTGGACGGTCTTGGGGTTGAATATATCGACACTCTCTTCCGAACAAATAACTCTGTCTATTGCAAACCAATCTGCCAAACGAACAATCGTTCCGAGATTTCCCGGGTCTTTTATGCCGTCAAGAAGGAGCGTAAGTCCCTTGTTGCCAAATGGCTTACTGACTTGCCCTCTTGCAACAAGACACCAAGCTTTGTTGGGAGTGGTAAGCAGGCTGAGGCGTTCCAACTCGCTCTGCGATACTTCAAAAAGCGCTCCTGCTTCAACCAAAGAAGGTTCTTTCCCTTTGTTTTGCCTTCTCAATTTGGCTTGAATGTCGCAAGAGTTCTCCTCTATCCACGATTTCACGGCACAAATGGTCAGTATTTCAAAGTCGGATTTGAGAAGTTCTTCGCACAACTTCACTCCCTCGACGATAAATACTCCGTCGGCTTTGCGATACTTGTCTTGCTTGTATTTACTCAGCCTTTTCAATTCGTTTTTTGACAACATGATGTCCTCGATTTTTTGTTTGACTATCTTTTCTTCTTTGTTTGAAAGCTCTGTTTTGGGGATTTGGTTTGCTCTTTTTGCTTCGGGTTACAAAAAAATGAGGTAAATCAAAAGCGATTTACCCCATTGCACTACTTTCTCGACTAATTTCGTACTATTCGGCGTACACTTCAAAAGTGATTTCCGGTTTTATTTCTTTGTAAACCGAAACTACAACTTTGTGAGTTCCGATTTCCTTGATTGCATCGCCCACGATAGATATTTTCTTTCTATCTACATCGATATCAAATTGAGCCTTGATTGCGTCAGCTATTTGGATTGTGTTCACAGAACCAAATATCTTGCCGCTTTCGCTTGCTTTTGCTGCAATCTTCAAGCCTTCGATTGTTGCCAAACGTGCAGCAAATTCTTCGGCTTCTTGTCTTATCTTGGCTTCTTTGAATGTTCTTTGCTTGATATTTTCTGCCAATATCTTCTTATTGGACTCTGTTGCCATAATGGCGTATCCTTGGGGGATAAGATAGTTGTTTGCGTAACCGTCTTTTACCTTTACTATCTCGTCCTTGTATCCCAATTTATTGACGTCTTGTTTCAATATTACTTCCATAGATTTCCTCCCAATGTTATTTTAATAAGTCTGCTACGTACGGCATCAATGCCAAATGTCTTGCTCTCTTAACTGCCTGAGCCACCTTCTTTTGATATTTGTTTGAAGTTCCGGTGATTCTTCTTGGCAATATCTTTCCTTGTTCGTTCACAAACTTCAAAAGGAAATCGGCATCTTTGTAATCTATGTACTTGATTCCGCTCTTCTTGAAACGACAATATTTCTTTCTTTGCGTTTCCACCGCAATCGGTGTGAGGTATTTTATTTCTGTTTCGTTAGCCATGTCTTTTCGTTTTTAAGGTTTTACTCTGCGACTTTTTGTTCTTCCAATGCTTTTTGCTGACTCTTCAAGCCGTTTGCACGTCTCTTTTCGTTGTAAGCAATAGCATGCTTATCCAATGACACTGTCAAAAATCTCAACAGCCTTTCATCTCTCTTGTAAGCTGTTTCCAAGGTTGCTATAACGCTGCCCTCAGCTCTGAATTCGATAAGATAGTAGTATCCTGTCGTCTTCTTCTGGATAGGATAAGCTAATTTGCGCATTCCCCAATTGTGCTCGTAAACGATTTCTGCACCCTTATCAGTCAATAAAGTCTGATACTTTTTTACCGTTTCCTTTATCTGGTCCTCAGACAAAACGGGAGTTACAATGAAAACGGTTTCATACTGTTTTACCATAAACTTTTACTATTTTTTGTGTTTAATTTTGAGTTTGCAAAAGTACTGCTTTTTTTTCAAAACGCCAAATTATTTTCGCTAAAACGCCGAATTATTACTCTTCCATCTTGCCGTGGCAGTTCTTATACTTCTTTCCGCTGCCGCAAGGACAAGGGTCGTTTCTGCCGACTTTCTTTTCAACTCGTACCGGCTGCGGTTTTTGAGGAGCTTCGCCCGAGTTGGTTCTCGGAGCTGCCTCCTGACGAGAAGTTTTGACGTTTCTGTTGTCGGTTTTTGGCAATTCGGTATCTCGAACCTGCTGTTGCTCGGCAATAGGTAGCGAAGCACGGCAGAGGAACGAGGTTATGTCTCGATTGATTGAAGTAAGCATCTTTTCAAACAAAGAGAAGGACTCAAATTTGTAAATCAAAAGCGGGTCTTTCTGCTCATAAGATGCGTTTTGTACCGATTGCTTCAAATCATCAAGCTCTCTGAGGTGTTCTTTCCAAGCATTGTCGATTATTTGCAGCGTTATGCTCTTCTCGACCGACAAAGAAATCTCCTTACCCTCGGTTTGGTATGATTTTTCTATCGGAGCAATGGAGGTGATTGTCTTTTTGCCGTCTGTTATAGGGAAGGCAATATTCTCATATCGGTAGCTCTTTGCCTCATATATGTTCTTGACAAACGGAAAGGCAAGTCTGCCGATATTTGTCATTCTTTCCTTATAATAAGGATAGACATTGTCGTAGATTTTTTGGACATTGTCAGACGGTCTGTTCTTTATAAACTCGCTTTCTGACAAAGGACACTCGTATCCACAAGTCTTGATAAATTCCATCGAGAAACCTTCATAGTCGTCTTTGAAATCAGACACCATTACTTCGATTGTATCATAAATCATATTTGAAATGTCAATTGCAAGTTTGTCTCCGTAAAGTGCGTTTCTTCGTTTGGTGTAGATGACTGTTCGTTGGTTGTTCATCACATCGTCATATTCCAACAAACGTTTTCTTATTCCGAAGTTGTTTTCTTCCACTTTGCGTTGCGCTCTCTCGATACTCTTGGTCATCATCGAGTGTTGTATCACCTCACCTTCCTGAATGCCGAGACGGTCCATTACTTTTACCATTCTGTCAGAGCCGAACAGACGCATCAATTTGTCTTCCAACGAAACAAAGAACTGACTGCTTCCCGGGTCTCCCTGACGTCCCGAACGTCCTCTGAGCTGTCTGTCCACTCGTCTGGACTCATGGCGTTCTGTTCCTATAATTGCAAGTCCTCCTGCTTCCTTTACACCCTCGCCAAGCTTGATGTCGGTACCACGACCTGCCATATTGGTTGCGATTGTTACCGCCGAAGCTCTTCCGGCTTGGGCAACGATGTCTGCTTCTTTCTTATGGAGCTTGGCATTTAGGACTTGGTGTTCGATATGTCTTTGTTTCAACATTCTCGAAAGCAATTCCGATGTTTCTACATCTGTTGTTCCTATAAGCACAGGACGTTTTTCTCCAATCAGACGCTCGACCTCTGCAATCACTGCGGCAAATTTTTCTCTCTTTGTCTTATAAATGAGGTCTTCATTATCGTGTCGTATCACCGGACGGTTGGTCGGGATTGTTACAACGTCAAGTTTGTATATGTCCCAAAGCTCTCCTGCTTCTGTTTCGGCAGTACCTGTCATTCCGGCAAGCTTTGAATACATTCTGAAGTAGTTTTGAAGTGTTATTGTGGCGTATGTCTGAGTTGCAGCCTCGACTTTTACTTTTTCTTTGGCTTCTATGGCTTGGTGAAGACCGTCCGAATAACGTCTTCCCTCCATTATACGTCCTGTCTGCTCATCTACGATTTTTACTTGGTTGTCTATGACTACGTATTCGACATTATTCTCAAACAAAGCGTATGCTTTCATCAACTGGTTTATCGTATGAACTCGGTCGCTCTGCACTGCAAAGTTTTGCATTATCTTTTCCTTCTTCTCTGCTTTCTCTTCTATGGAAAGGTTCTCCTTTTCAAGGTCTGCAAGCTGGCTTCCGACATCGGGCAACATGAAAAACTTAGGGTCTTCTCCCAATTTGGCAAGATAATCCATACCTTTGTCGGTCAGTTCTATCGAGTTGTGCTGCTCATCTATGACAAAATACAACTCATCGTCAATTATGTGCATCTCTCTGCTCTGATCCTGCATATAGAAGTTCTCTGTTTTGAGCAGTAATGCCTTCATGCCGGGTTCGCTCAGGAACTTAATCAGTGCTTTGTTCTTTGGAAGACCGTGATGAGCCCTTAGGAGAAGAACGCCTCCCTCTTTCTCTTGTTCGGGAGTGCGGTTGGCGTCTTGCAATTTGCTTTTTGCCGAAGCCAAAATCTGAGTTACCAACTGTTTTTGGGCGTTATACACTTTCTCAATCACCGGACAGAAACGCTCAAACTCCTGATCGTCTCCCTTAGGTGTCGGTCCGGAAATGATAAGCGGCGTTCTGGCATCGTCAATCAAGACCGAATCGACCTCATCGACTATTGCATAGTTGTGTTCTCTCTGAACAATCTCCTTGGTGTTGCTACACATATTGTCTCTCAAGTAGTCAAAACCAAATTCGTTGTTTGTACCATAAGTAATGTCCGCATTGTACGCACGACGTCTCTCTTCTGAGTTTGGCTCGTGCTTGTCAATACAATCGACGCTCAATCCGTGGAATTCAAAGAGCATTCCCATCCATTCGCTGTCTCGTTTTGCCAAATAATCATTGACAGTTACCACATGGACACCCTTTCCCGGAAGAGCGTTAAGGTATATCGGCAAGGTTGCAACGAGAGTTTTTCCTTCTCCTGTTGCCATTTCGGCAATTTTTCCTTGATGAAGCACCGTTCCTCCTATGAGTTGCACATCGTAATGCACCATATTCCAAGTTATTCTCGTGCCTCCGGCAATCCAACTGTTGTCATAGTAAGCCTTGTCGCCCACAATATTGACATTATCCTTGGTTGCAGCAAGATATTTGTCGTGTTCACTTGCCGTAACCTCCACTTTGTCATTTTCTGCAAAGCGTTTGGCAGTTGCTTTCACCACAGCAAAAGCCTCGGGCAGCAAATCGTTCAACACATTCTGCGTCTTGTCGTATATTTTCTTCTCTAAATCTTCAATCTGAGTGTAGATGCGTTGCTTCTCTTCAACAGCCATATCAAACTCACGGTCAATTCTTTCTTTCAATTCATCGACCTGCTTTTGTTCGGTCTCGATTGCCGAATGTATTGTGGCTTTGAAGTCTGCTGTTTTGGCTCTCAACTCATCGTTTGAGAGCTTTTCAATCTTGTCGTAAGCCGCAAGACACTTGTCCAATATGGGATTGAGTTGTTTCAAATCCCTTTGCGATTTAGTACCAAAAAGTTTGGTGAAAAAATTTGCCATATCTGTTCTGTCTTTATTTTACTTTGTTATTACGATTGTTATTCTTGTCAAATTGTGATGTCTTGAAATTTTTCCAAAAAGGCTGTTTGTTTGCCACACTTGCCATTTCGGCTTTGTCTTTCTTGGGAGCGTAAATGTCGATTGCCACAATCATTGCGGTCATTGCCCAAAAAGGCACTGCAAGTTTGTCGGTTTCGAGAAACTGATTAAGAAAACCATGAACGTAATAGGTAGTAAGCGACATCAAAACGAACAACGCCAAGTTTGCAACAGCCTTATCTTTCGTTCTTCTGTACGAACGTATTCCCACAATAAAGGTTACGACAAACACTGCGGTATTTGTCAAAAATCCCACCACGCCCTGTTCGGACAAAGGTCTGAAATATTCGCTGTGAGTAGAGCCGAGGTCGCCTGCATCTGTGCTTATCTGAGTTCGATTGAACGATTTTTGATATGCACCGTAAGTATTGGCATACGTTCCCGGTCCCCAACCGAAAATAGGACGCTCTTTGAACATTGCCAAAGCACAAGCCCAACGATTGAGACGCTCGACGTTCGAATCATCTGTTGAAATGTTGGTAATGGAACTTATATGCTCTGCCATATTTCCCGAAGAGTCTTGGTCGTTCTTTTCAAATTTGCCGATAATCGCACTCCACGAGAAAGCAACTCCCACAGCCAACACAACAAAAGCACAAACGTAAGTTTTGAGACTTAAATTCAGCTTGACCAAAGCCCAAAGCCCGAAAGCAACAAGCACGCTTATCCAAGCCGCTCTCGAATAGGACAAAATCAAACCCATGACCAACAATGCGAATGCAACAAAGGACGCTATCGAAACCAACACTCCTTTTTTGTTCTTCACATTATATATAAGGTAATAGGTAACAACAGGCAGCAAGAGTGCGATTGCAGCTCCGTAGGCGGTGTGGTCATTATAAAAAGGCTTCATGCAGTAGTGTGCAAAGTTGAAAGCAAAGCCGTGAGAGGCAAATACCAAAGTTGCAATCACCACCACAATACACAAAGAAAAGGCATACAATCCCACAAAAGAGCCTGCCTTTTTGATATTCCGAAACAATATCACCCCCACATAAAAACAAGGAATGATGAACCAAAGTTGCGAGATAAGGAACTTAAAAGACACAAACACATCTTCGCTTGTCAGACAGGTGATAAGCGTCCACACAAGATTGATTATCACAGCCACCGACACAGGATGAGAAAAAATCTTCTTGTCATATCGTCCCGAGAAAAACAAATGCCACACGAACAAAGCCGTTACCACAATCAGCAAAGGCTCTGAGGGAATGCTCATTGCAAAACCTTCTTGTCGAAACATCAGAGCAAGAGGCGTCGAAAACGCAATAAGCAAAAGGCTGTCGGCAAAGCGTCTCGAAATAAACAAAAGTACAAAAAGCACAATAGGAACGGCAGCATACACATAGTACTCGTACTCCAAACAATACAATCCGCCCAAAACAAAGAGCATACAACACAAGCCGACACAAAGATAAGTCTTCTTATCTTCGCCAACAGTGTTCCAAAACGACCGTATTGCAGATTTAATTTTACCAAACAAGCCTTCTGCCGGTTCAAGTGCCTTCATCAGCAAACTTTGTTACCCTCTGTCTTCTCTCTTACGACCAACACAAACAACGCAAGCAAAGTGCAACATACCGCAGATACCAAAACGATTATCGAACGTTTGGGTTTGTCTTTTGAATATGACGGAGAAGCTGCCTGAATAACAAATTCCACCGGAATTTGAGCCTCTCTATCGACCATTGCCTTTTCCAAAAACTCGTTCCATTGCGACAAATACTTGCGATTGTTGTACAACTGCTCTCTCAAATTGGTGATTTTGCCACCTGCCTCTTCCAAAGCAATCATCTTTGCCTCCAATCGGGCAACTGCGGCGGTATTTCCTGCTGCCACCTGCTTTGCCAACTCCTGCGAAAACCTCTCTCCCATTCCGTCGGGATAGAAAATCTTGTACTCCTTGCTCAACTTGGCAAGGCTGTCGGTCAAAAGGTCAATCTCTTTTGAAATTCTGTTTCTCGAACGCTCCACAACGGTGCAAATCGAATCATATTTGACCTTTTTTGCTTCACTTCTCACAACAGACACTTCCGAAGCTATAAAATTGGCAAGGTTGGACGCCATTTCGGGGTCTGTATCCCACACGGTAATTTTCACTCCCAAATTGTCGGTTCGCTTTACCTTAATATTATTATAGAGCTTTCTGCCCATTTTTTCGTCCAACTCTCTGCCCGTAGCCTTAATTCCGTAATGTTCGGCAAGGTTAAACTTATTGCAAGCTGCCCCCACAACACGACCCGAGTTGATAATATCCAACACATACTCGCAATCGCTCGAACTACCAAAGTTCATAGGGTCCACATTGTCCATATTGCTCAAAACACCCTTCGATATAGAATTGGTATCGCTCGGAAGAAGCACAACCTGAGCCTTATAATAATTAGGTAAAAGAAGAGTGATACCGGCAGTAACAACGGCTGCTATGACAAAAGTAACAGCCAACACCTTAAAATTTCGCTTTATAAACTCGAACGTAGGTTTCAAATTAAATTCATCCATCTTTCAATCACTTGATTTGTTTATTCAAACTCCCCAAAAAGCAGGAGTTTGCAAAGATATGCAAAATTACAAAACCTGCAATCGCCCAAACGCTTTTTTAGACAAAAACAACAGTGTTTTCTCTCAAAACAAAATCAAAACAAAACCCGAAAGCAGTCGCCTGCCCTCGGGTACGTAAAAAAAGAAAAAAGAATTTTCGCTTAGAAAATGGCACACCTTAATGCACCACTATCTTGTTTGAAAATGAAGTTTCGGCTGTTTGTACATTTACAATGTAAGTTCCCGAAGGTACATCGCCAAGTGTGAAGTGGCGTTGCTTGGTCTCATATACCTTTTGTCCCAAGGTGTTGAACACTTGCACCGACTTGATATTGCCGTCTTGGATTGTGATTTGACGATTGTTGTTGTAAAGTCGGATTTCCTCCGCTTGGGCAACATCTTCTATCGATACATTGTTCTTGTTTATCACCAACTTAAATCGTCCTTCGTTGTCGCCTCTTGCAATGTCGGCTGTATAGACATCGTCTTGGTTCATCACCGTCTCATTATTGTCATCTATCAAGCTGAGTGTGTATCCTTCCGGTATGTATTCGGCAATAATCTCCACACTGCGGCTCTGCTCGCTGCGGATGTTAAGGTCTGTTACAAAGTGTGTGCTGTCCGCTTCCTGCTTGCAAAGCATTCTTTCGCCAAGGGCAAAGTACGGCTCGGCAACTGTGCCGCTGCCAAAGAGCTTGTCGGCATCGAATATATCATACTCGGTGCTTGCTGCATCGTTTTGGCGATACATCACCGGAACTCGGTAACCCTCGCTCGCAACCGACACTCTCAAAAACTCTCCTGCATCGTTTGCTGCAATCTTGCTTGTGTTCCCTTGCTGTGCAGGATAATCTACAAGCATGGTTTTCCTAAGGGTTATAGTCCTACTCTGAGTAGCTTTACTTCCTCCTGTATTTTGTGAATCTACAAACTTGACAAAGAAACCTTGTGCTGCGTTTATCTGCTTGTTGTTTCCGTTGTCATTTGTGATAAATGTCCACTGGTACGACTTGGCTTCTCTTACGTACAATCCTTGTCCTTGTATTCTTGAAAGACCTATGCCTGCCATTGCTTTTCTTGCGTCCATTACTGCAGGATATGGGTTAGACAAGGCAACCCATGGACCACAATTTTGGAATTCATGGCTGACTTGCTCTTCGTTTTCAAAATCATTCAAACTTGTACTATTGTCTTCTTCGTTTATATCTTGACCTATTTCCACCAAAATGTTGTCTCCGTTGGTATAAACAAGTATTCCAGCTCCCGGAGCGATGTTATCTTCCCAATAAAGGTAGGTATCTTCATTCCACATGCTGTGTTCATAGTCGTAACCCAACGCCCAAAACTTCAAAATCTCGCTTCCTGTATTCTCTGCATTCTCGGATTGATTATCTCTTAGCAACCTATTTCTGAGCGGAGCTAAGTTTTCATATCTCGACAAGCCGATAAAGTTCCATATTCCGCCGTGCAAACGTTTCTCAATCACTCCTTTGGCATTATTATTTGTCGTATTGACAAAACTACCGCCCTCTTCCACTTTTATGGTTGCATTGGCAAAACTAACACCTTCTTTTGTAACAATCAAAGCAGCTCTTTCATTATTATCTATTATCCATATCGGCACTTTTCTCTCGGCTGTACCAATCTGACTTGTGAAGTTATCATTCAAAGTAACCTTGTGTTTGATTTCTATTCCCAAAACATCGTTCCATTGAGCATCAGTTGGGGTAACAGCAATATTTTCTCCCCAGCTATCCGGATAGTTCTGCCAAGTTGCCGGGTTGTTAAAGTCTCCGTCTTTGTCAGAATAGATATATCCTTTAATGGTAGAGCGGAGTGCTATCTTGCCTCCATGCTCTATGAAAGCATCTCCCAAATATGTTGATATTTTCTCGGAATTTATCATCGAATTTATTGTGCCTGCGTTTTCCGAAAGTGCAGGAACGCATCCCAATGCTCCTGTGTGGTAATACTTAGTTCCAGATTGTGTATTCACACAAGCACCACTATATTGACTATTCGCATCTATGGCATTATTATTTTTTGCTGTAATCGGATAAAACTCTCCTCCCTGTTCAAAAGAACCAACATCTGCAAAACAATGATAAACATTAAATGAAGCATCCAAAACAGCCACTCCTGCAGAACGTCCTCCCGAATATCCGCTATGCGTCATTATTTTGGAAGCATCAACATAACAATTTGTTATCTTATCATTTGCCAAATCATTTCCCCCGACAAGTCCGACTATACCGCCTGCACCGCTCCATGTATATTCAGTACCACTGGGTTGCTTTGCTCTTTCCGACAAAATACTTCCCCTGAAAAGACAATGTTCTATCGTTCTCGGAGTCTTACTCATGGTTATTCCGCCCCACGTAGGCATCATCCTACCCGCAAGTCCTCCGACTATGGAAAAGCCTCGCAATGTATAACCTCCTTCATCTCTTTGAGTATTATCAGTGAAAGCAACTTCGTGAAGCGTTCCTGCCTGCATCAAACCAACTACACCTCCGAAATAGAACTCATAAGCTGAAAGATGACCATTGAATTGAGATGCATCAATGGTAGAATTTTCAATCCTGCAATTTGCAATCCTCATATTATAATTAGTACCATCGTCTTGCACTCCGGGTTTTCTGCCCATTGCTCCGGCTATCAGACCAATATTTTTTCCCGAAGCAACAACTGAATCATTATTGTCACACTTCAAAATAATTTCAGATTCGTATATCCTTAAATTTTTTACAACAGCCGATTTTATCAAAAGACCAAATAATCCTACATTTGTCTCCTTGCAAGTCGCAAAATCGACGGTAATGGAATACTTTATTGACTTTCCATTTCCGTCATAATTGCCGGCAAACCATTCTATAATCCAAGGTCTTTTTGTTGCATTAGCATTTATTGCATTTGTTCCTGTAAAATCCAAGTCTTTTTCTTGTCGATAATAAAGACAGCTTCCGGTAGCATTAAGGCGCTCTTTTGTAAAAACAGCCTCAAAATCACTTTCTGTACGTATTAAGTAAGGATTATCTTTTGTACCACTTCCATCCAAATTGCTCTTTTGTGCAAACAAATTTGCTGTGCAGGCAAACAGAATTGCTGCTGCCATGAGTAATATTTTCTTCATTGTCCTTTCCTCCTGTTATTTTTCTTTGTTGTTTCGATAA
>JAEDJL010000047.1 GCA_016296345.1 Bacteroidales bacterium
AATCCTTCTATCATCTGATGTTTGCCAATGGTAAATTCAAGAGGCTGATAGGCTCTTGTTTTGTCATGTCTGCCCTCTGCAACTGCAATTTCTTCAACAGATGTGTCAAACAATCTGCCGTCGAAAAAACGACCTGCGTAATGTACTCTGACTTTGTTGCCCTCTGAGGGTTTTACCTCGCCACCCTTGGAGATTTGTTTGTAATATACTCCGTCTGTTGCGACGTCGCTGTAATTATTTTTGTGCAAATACTCGACCAAGGCGGTCATTTCGACTGCTTGAAGGCTGTCTGCAACTCTTTGTTGCTCCTTTGCCAAGCGTTGTTGCTCTTCTTGAAACTCTTGGGTGGTCATCAGCTTTTCTATCTTGACGGTATAGTAAGCAAAGTCGCCCTTTTTGAAAAATGGAGGCAGCTGTTGCATCTTTGCAATGGAGTCATAAGGAAAGGCAAAGGTGTATTGCTCACCTTCTTTCATCAAAAACAATCCGTCAATCAAGTCTCCCTTGAATGCTCTGTTGGCTTCCATTGCTCCAAAAGTAGGTTGGGCAGGAGTGCCGAGGCTCGAAAACACAAGAGAATCCCCATACGCAACAGCATAGTTTCCTATCACTATATCACCTTCAACAACGGCTCTGCCCTTCGGGTTCTTTGTTTCAACCTTGTACCATACGCCGCTTTCGGAACGGCTGAAACCATCTTTGATTTGCGAAAATCCTGCAAGGCTTGCAAGAAAGAACGAGGTAAATACGAATATCTTTTTCATCTTTCAAACTTTAATTTAACTATTATCTCTAAATCTATTTAACATCAACAAGTTCCAAGTCAAAAATAAGAGGAGTAAATGGTGCTATCGCGCCAAATCCGCCTTCTCCGTAGGCGAGTTTTGAAGGTATGAGTATGCGACATTTTTCTCCCTTGTGCATATAGCTCACTCCTTCGGTCCAACCGGCTATCAATCCGTCATCTCCCAAAATGAACTCGAAAGGTTGGTAAATCTGACCTGGGTTATGGATTTTTCCTTTGAGGGCGTGTTCTTTTACATTGGTGTCCAACATTTTTCCCGTGGTGTCTGACACAGTGTAATTGACCAATACGGTCTTGCCGAACTCTGCTTTTGTGCCGTCGGTTGTTGTTGTTTTCAGAACGAAAAGTCCGCTCGACCTGCGTTCTGCCTTGGGATATTTTCTCAAAACGAAGTCCATAAGCACCGAGTCTTCACTCGAAAAGCGTTCGTTCAGCTCTTTGTCATGCTCCGACAGCTCCTTTTGGGAAATTATCTGGTGAATTTTCAAGTAAAAGCACACTTTGTCGTCAGGTCTGCACACAAGACCGCCCACATATTTGGCAACGCTGTCGGCAGGAGCTCTCATCTGTGCAGAATCTCCAATATGCATATTGAGGAGAAACTCATCCATGCTGCCAACTCGCGGATCTTCAATCTTGAATAGCCTGTCGGGTGAACCAAAGTTTGAAGACAGCACCAAGGTATCATTCAATCGTATCTCCAACTCTCCCAAAAGAATATCTCCAACCTTTGCTTTAGGTGCCGACTTGTTCTCTACGCAATGCTTAAACTCAAATCCCAAATCGGTTTTGACAAATCCGTTGTCTTTTTCGCCGCTCGAACAAGCTGCAACCAAAGACGAAATCAACAATATATCGAAAACTTTTCTCAGTTTCATATTTTACTCTAATTCAATTTGCTAACACTTAAAACATAAACCAAACTTGCAGACTTGGGAACTTTGTTTCCGTCTCCCGAAAGCCCGTAAGCCATATTGTAAGGCACAATAACTCTCGCCCTTGTGCCGTCCGACATTGCCTCTATGGCAGTTTGCAGCCCCAAAGGCATATTTCCGCCCTTTCCTATGGTTAAAACAATATCTCCGTCGGTCTTTGAAGAAAATATTTTCTCACCTGTAAGCAACTCACAGTCGTATTGCACTTTAACCTTGTCGCCTTGAACGAAAGCTTTACCATTTCCTTTTGTCAATTTCTGCACATACACTCCTTCTTTCTGCTCCATGTCCCACCCTCTGCGGCTTATGTAAGATGCAATCCTCTCCTGCTCTTTTTTGAGCATGACTTTGTTGGCTTCCATCAGCTTTTCTTCTTGCGAAAGTTTCTCTTTTTCTGCCTGTTCTGCTGCTTGACTTGAACAAGAGGATAAGTCTTCCTCTTGATATGACCTTGTGCAGGCACACAACAAGCACACGCTCAAAGCAATCAGTCTTACGCTCCTATTTGTCATACAATCGCTTTTCTATTTGTTGCTCCAAAATTTTGCAAGTCAGATCCAAACCGAGAGAAGACGTCCCTCCGGCTGCCTGAACGTGTCCTCCGCCTTCCCAATATCGGGCTGCAAACTTATTGACATCGACCTTTGGCGAAAGCGAACGAAATGACATTCTGATAACTTCCCCTCTTTCCGAAAGCAATGCTGCAAACCTCACTCCCTCAATGCGTAAAGCATAGTTCACAACCCCTTCCAAGTCGCCTTTTTTGAAGTCGTAACGCCTCAACTCTTTCTTTGAAACCGCCATATAGGCAGCTCCTTTTTCGGGAAAGACCTTCAATTTGTCTTTGAGCATAAATCCCAAAAGTCTCAGTCTGTTTTCGCTCGACAAATCGATAACTTGACGCTTTACTGCCGCAATATCCACCCCTCTTTCGGTCAAATCACCTGCCACATCGAACACATCTCTTCTCGAACAGGAGTGAGAAAAGCTGCCGGTGTCGGTACAAATGCCGGCATACAAAACTGTGGCACAATCTATTGTGATATTTTTTTCGTCAAGCGACGAAAGAATTTTATAAACCAACTCACAGGTTGAAGAAGCCTTGGTATCGGAAAACAGAAGCCCTATGTTGTCGGGATTTTCATGATGATCTATCACCACCTTGGGGCAGGTCATCTGCTGCAAACGGCTCTCGATTTGTTCACAAGTGCGAGCGTAGGTGCAAAAGTCAAGACATACAAGCAAATCTGCCTGTTCCAAGGCTACCCTGACAGCCTTTTCGGCACAAGAAACAATCAGATAATCAACATCTTTCAAAAACGGAGACATCGACAAGGGAAATTCGTTGGGGTAAACAATCGTTGCTTTTTTACCCATTGCCTTCAAGTAATGCCAAAGCCCCGCAGTAGAGCCTATGGCATCGCCGTCCGGATTGAAATGTCCGACTAAAACTATGTTGTCCGAGCCTGAGAGCAATTTGCCAAACTCTTCTATCTTGTCTTTGTCAAAATTCATATCTCTGCAAAAACCAAATGTTTGGTAAAATCTTGCAAAGATATACATTATTTTCGAGAGAAATCAACTCCTTTCAAGAGAAAAACACACATACTTATTCACAACTTAATTTTCTCTCTTGCAGGGAGTAAATTCCTCAAAGGTATTGTCGGAATAGAACACCATTATGCGACTGATTTGCTTGCTTTGTGGTTGAACGGGGTGCAAATCGTCGTTTTTTTGAGCCGCAACGCTCTCCCTTACCTTGGTTTTGCGACTTTTTGCAGACGTTTTTTGAGGGTTTTCTTCGGCAAATTGTTCTGCTTTTTCGTCTTGCAAAGAAAGTAAATCCTCAGTTTGTCCGCCAAAAGAGAATAAATCGCGACCGATTTCTTCCTCTTTGGACGATTTAAGCATGTTTCCTCTTCCGTTTACGAGCCAATCGTAGTTTAGTTGTGGATATTTTTCAAGCAACTTATTGACAAAATCCAAGCTCGGCTTGTTTCTGCCCGACAAAATGTGCGAAACACTTGAAGGTTGTACCCCTATGTTGTTTGCCAATTCCAATGCCGTAAGTTTGAAGTACGACATCAATTCAACAATTCTCCCTTGTATCATGATTTTTACTTTTGTAAACTACTCTTCTTTATTACTTTTGTAAATCAAGTTGATATATTCTCGGTATATTTTCTTGATTTACATCTGTAATAATGCTTACGAATAGTTGTACAAAAGGTTACATCCAAGCATTACTTTAATTCGCTACCACCATATTTAATAAACATTTGAGTAAATTACTTTTGTGATTTAGCCATATGGCATTTGCTTATTCTTACTTCAACAATCAAGACTTCAGACCTGCTATTTGGATATGCTAAAATTACTTTTGTGAAATATAGAATTTGGGAACACTGACCTTTATTTTTACTTTTGTAAATCTAAAATCTCATATTATTCGCTCCGTTTAGAGCATTTGAGGCATTGAAACCATTCTTTAAGCAAGCATTTACAGAGAAAAATTCACCCCTTCGGCAAGGCAAAATACCAAGAGTAAATATGACAAAAACAAAACGGCGTTTCACAAAAATAAATCGCCATTTTGCTCGACTGAAACGCCGTTTTATTTTGCCAAAACGGCGTTTTATTTCAGGCGTTTTGCCTGATTATTTCCAACAACTGCTCTCCGTACTTTTCTATCTTCTTTTTTCCCAATCCCTTAATCTCGCCAAGGGCTTCCAAACTTTGAGGTCGCTTTGCACAAATTCCCTCCAAAGCTGCGTTTGAGAAGATGCAGAATGCAGGCAGCTTCTCTTGGTCTGCTTGTTCTTTCCTCCAATGTTTCAAGGCTTGATATAGTTCGTCTGTTTCTTGGTAGAGTTTGTCCAACTTCACATAATCGTCGTTTTTCTTCTCTTCTTTTTGTGTCGAAGTCTTGTCTTGACTTTTTGCCTTGCCGACATAGTTGTCGTAATATGTCCATTTGAGTTTGTCTCCTTCGGCAATGGTCTTGTTTTTTAGCGAAAGATATTCATTAAGGTCGAAGTCATTCTCTTGAATGTAAGCAAGAAGTCGCCATTTCAGCTCACACTCGTTGCCAAAGCGGACAAAGCTCTCTTCAATCTTCTCTTGGTCTTTTTCTGATGCCTTTTCGGTGTCTGCATTCCCTGCTGCCTTAATGTAGGTGTGGACAAGATAGGCTTGAGAGAGGAAGTAGTTGCTTGCTTTGACGCATCGCTCTTTCAAATGTGTCTTATTATCGATTATTGTCCTCATTTGGTTGAGAAATCGTCTCGATACATCTGTTATGTTTTCCTTTATTGCCTGTTCCACAACCGAGAAAGACTGTCGCAACTCGTCTTCAAGGTATGGGAAAACGAAATTACTAAGTTCTATTTGCATGGAACAGAGAGTCGAAAATGAGAATATTTCTTCCAAACTTTGAAAATAAAATTCAAATCGGTCGTTTTCAAAGGTTGTTTCATCGGCTTGGTTTGCCGATTGCTCTTGCGAAAAGGCGTTTATCTGATTGTCGGTTATCACAAGCGAGGGTGTGAATGGTGCGGCGAGCGTCAAACCTTCCAATGTGCGGCAACGGCTGATTGCAACGTAGTATTGTCCGTGTGTGAAGCAGTCTTCTGTATCTATGATGGCTTTGTCGAATGTCAATCCCTGACTTTTGTGAACTGTTATAGCCCATGCAAGCCTCAAAGGGTACTGTGTGAATGTTCCTGTTACCTCTTTTTCAATCTCTTTTGTGCGTTTGTTGAGTTTGTAATGGCATTTTTCCCATGTGTAAGGCTCTACAATTACTTCCTTTCCGCCTTCGTCAAGCCTTACAACGATGTTTTTTTCTTCTGCTTCGACAACTTCGCCAATCGAACCATTGTAATATTCTTTTTCTATGCCTGAATGGTTGTAATCGTTCTTGATAAACATAACCTGAGCGCCCTTTTTGAGTTCCAAAGTGCTGCTGTTGGGATAGCTTTTCTCGTCAAAGTCGCCTGTAATCTCGCATTCATAAAACACACTCGGAGAGTCGATTTGTGCAAGTTTGGTATTGTTGATGTGGTTTGCCCTTCGGTTGTAGCTACACAGTATCACACAACCTTCGTTGTCCTTTTCTGTAACATCGGGCGAGTATCTGAGGTTGAGAGAGTTGGTTATGTTTTGAGTAATATGGTTTTCTCTCAAATGATTGAGTATGTTGATAAACTCTCTGTCGCTCTGGCGGTAGATATGGTCAAGTTCTATGGTGTGGAATTGAGACATCTGCCATGCAGGAGAAGAAAAGAAATAAGGTGTTTGGTAATATTCGGAAAGCAACTGCCACTCCTGCTCGGGCATAACGGGCGGCAACTGGCTCAAATCGCCGATTAGCAACATCTGAACGCCTCCGAAAGGTCGGTTTGAGTAGCGATAGCGAATACGTCTGAGTGTTTTGTCAATCTGTTCCAACACATCTGCCCTCACCATCGAGATTTCGTCGATGATAATAAGGTCCAAGCTGCGAATGATGTCAAGTTTTGCCCTTCTAAATCGCTTGAAGTCCAATTTTTGTCCCGGAATGTAAGGACCGAAATCAAGTTGCAGGAAAGAATGTATGGTTTGCCCTTCGGCATTAAGGGCTGCCACTCCCGTGGGAGCAAGAACGACATGACGCTTTTTGAGAGTTTTGACAAGGCTTTTGAGGAATGTGGTTTTTCCCGTGCCTGCTTTTCCTGTCAAAAAGATGTTTTTGTTTGTCTGTTCGACGTACTTTCGTGCCAACTCTAACTTTTGATTGGTTTCCATGGGCTGATGTTTGAAAAAAAAAGCAAGTTCCGAAATATCGAAACCTGCTTGAAATATATAGATTAGTTGAAAAGCAACAAAGCCAAACGCATCTTTATATGCGTCCTTCTTTGCTGCGACTGCCTCTGTTCTTACTTTCGGGAAATTGCTTTCTTGGCTGCCTCTGCTATATTGACCGCTTTCAAGCCGTATTTCACCATCAATTCTTCAGGTTTGCCGCTTTCGCCAAATTTATCGTCAATTCCGACAAACTCCATCGGCATAGGATTGTTGCGAACCAAGAGTTGAGCAATGCTTTCGCCCAATCCGCCATTGTATTGATGTTCTTCGCAGCTGACGACACAGCCTGTCTTTTTTGCCGAACGCAATATGGCTTCGCTATCCAACGGTTTTATGGTGTGTATATCCAAGACTTCGGCTTTTATTCCTTCCTTTTCCAACATTTCCGCAGCCTGCAAGGCTTCCCAAACCAAGTGTCCCGTTGCCATAAGCGACACATCGCTTCCCTCATTCAAGACAATAGCCTTACCGATTTCAAAAGGCATATCTTCGGGAATAAATACCGGCACTTTGGGTCTTCCAAATCTTATATAGACAGGACCATTGTATTCGGCAGCTGCTATTGTTGCTGCTTTGGTTTGGTTATAATCGCAAGGATTTAGCACAACCATGTTGGGCAACATCTTCATCAGACCCAAGTCTTCCAAGATTTGGTGAGTTGCTCCGTCCTCTCCGAGTGTTATTCCGGCGTGAGAGCCTGCTATCTTGACGTTTGTATTCGAGTATGCGACCGCTTGTCTTATCTGATCATAGACTCTGCCTGTCGAAAAGGCGGCAAAGCTACCTGCAAAGGCTACTTTTCCGCTCAAAGCCAAGCCTGCGGCTATTCCAATCATGTCTGCTTCTGCTATTCCACACTGTACCATTCTTTCGGGGAACTCTTGGGCAAACGAATCCATCTTTACCGAGCCTGTAAGGTCGGCACACAACGCCACAACGTCTTTATTTCGTCTGCCTGCCTCGAGAAGACCTGCTCCAAATCCCGAACGGGTATCTTTGTTGCCTGTTACCTTGTATTCTTTCATCACTATTTCGCTAAGTTTATGCTTGTTGTTTTCTTAGATTCTATCTTAAATTCTTTGATTTGTGTTTTGGCTGCGTCGGTTGCGTTCTTTGCTCTGACAACAACCATATACTGACCGGGGAGAAGGGATAGTGTTTCTATCATCTGCCCTTCTTCGAGATTGCATACCCATTTTGTTTCTTCACTGTCCTTGACAAATATGCTTCCTATGAGGATTTGTTTTCCTTTGTTGAGGGTTAGTTGTCCCGATTGGGGGATTTCTATCGTTGTTGTGGCACTTTGTCCTACTTCGACGTTCTCTATTTTCAGTGAAGGCTTGGTTAATATTTCCAAATCGTACTTTCCTACTATGTACTTCTCGCTTTTGTTCAGCTCCTGCACGTTTACGACTTCCGAACTGCCCGATTGTCTGACTATCACCGCCACATCGGAGCGATTAAGTCCGCTTTTGTTGTCTTGGGAAGTGATTATCATGTTTCCCTGCGGCGTCTTAATCGGTATTACGGTGTGTCTTCCGGGGTTTAACTTGACGTTTTCGACTTTTACAGGGGGAAGTGTGTGTACCACTATGTCGTAATTTATCAACGGGTCCAAAATCAGAGTGTCTGAAATACCGCTTGCGTTTATCGTATGAATGAACGAGTAACGCAGTTTCTTGCTTTGGGTATCGTAGAAGGTCATCGGCACATTGGTTTCACTCGCTTCCGAATAGCTGTCCAAGAGATTGATTTGCGAGGTCGTGTTGTTAAGTGCTTGAAGTACCACATCGTTCAACGCTCTCGAAAAGTCAATCTCGTTTGTCGCCTCATAGTATGCTCCGGCACACTCAAACGATTCTCTCATTCCTCGTCCTATTCCTATAATAAAGGGTCTGAGAAATGCACCTTGGGTTTGCAGCTGTGCCGACACCTGACATACTTCTCCCGAACACTCGTCTGTTCCGTCTGTAATCAGAATTACTATGTTTCGACAGCCGTCGCAATCGGGAAAATCGGCAACACATCTCTCCAAAGTGCTTGCTATGGGAGTTGTTCCCTTGGGTACTAAGGCTCGGAGCTTGGCTTTGAGTTGTTCAAAGTTGTTGGCAGAAAATCCTACCTCCAATTTGGTGTCATCACAGTCCTGCGGAGGATAGTCTTTGGTGTGTCCGTAAGCTCTCAATGCCACTTCCACATTTGGTTTGCTCGCAAGAGTATCGATAACGTTGGAGATAAGGTTCTGAGCAATCTTTATTTTGGTATTGCTCTGCCACATTCCGTACATACTGTTTGAACAGTCGAGTATGAAAAGTATTCTCGTAATTTGCTTTGTATCCTTTCGATGCGATGTGGCTTGATTTGCTCTTTGCGACATCACGCTCTGAGCTATCAAAAGCACAACTATCAAGAGTGTTGTCTTCAAATTACGATTGCGTGTCATGGATATGCTGTTATATATCTTAGTAGTCGCCCAAAGTTTCTTTTAATTGGGAAAGTGCTTGTGAGGCTTGCTCGTCGCTTGGAGGTGTTCCGTGCCATTTGTTTTTGTTTTGCATGAAATCAACTCCGTATCCCATTTGTGTATGCATCAAGATGACAACGGGCTTTCCCTGCTTTGTTTTTTGCTTTGCAAGTTTCAGTCCTTCAACCACTGCATTCATGTCATTGCCTTCCATTTCCACAACTTCCCACATGAAGGCTTCAAATTTTGCTCTGAGGTCTCCGAGAGAGCAAACTTCGTTTGTGCTTCCGTCAATTTGGAGATTATTGACATCTATTGTTGAAATGAGGTTATCGACATGGTTTGCTCCTGCAAACATGACGGCTTCCCAAATCTGTCCTTCCTGCAATTCTCCGTCTCCGTGCAAGGTATAGACCAATTTTTCGTCATTATTCATCTTTTTTGCCAAGGCTGCTCCGATTGCAACCGAAAGTCCCTGTCCCAAAGAGCCGGAAGCCTGTCTTACTCCGGGAAGTGAATCATGTATGCTCGGATGTCCTTGAAGTCTTGTTCCCAAACGACGGAATGTTCCGAGTTCTGAAACGGGGAAGTAGCCTCTTCGAGCCAATACACTGTACCAAACGGGAGATATATGTCCGTTCGAAAGGAAGAACATATCCTCTCCTGCTCCGCTTCGGGTGAAATTGTCAATATCGAACTCCATTGCATCAAAGTACAATGCCGTCATAAAATCTGCACAGCCCAAACTTCCTCCCGGATGTCCGCTCTGACAGCCATTGACCATTCGTATTATGTCTCGTCTCACCTGAGTTGCAATGTCCTGCATTTGCTTTACGTCTGCCATAGTTTCTTTTCTTTGTTTTTCAGGCTGCAAAGGTAGGCATTTTTTTGCTTAATTTGCCCTCTTGAAGGCAATAAAAATAAGCCCCAAAGGAATTCAGGGCTTATTGATATGTTGCATTAACTCAACTTATTTGAGAAGCATGAGACTTCCTTTCTGAGTGTGTGGTTTGCCTTCGCTGTCTCTGAAACTTATCACATAGACATAGGTTCCCTGAGGACAGATTTCGCCTTTGCATCTTCCGTCCCAGCCGAGCGAAATGTCTTCCGAAGCAAACACCATAACGCCTTGGCGGTTGTAGATGTTCATTCTGTAATCCGAAACTTCGGCTTGTGCAGGTTTGAAGACGTTATTTTTGTCTGAAAGCGGAGTAAAGGCATTTGGAACGAACAACTGACTTATCACAGTGTCTCTTTGAGAGACTTCGGGAGCTTTTGGAGTGTCGGTTTTAAGCTCTCGATTTGCCAAAGTGCTTTTCTGCGAAATTGGTTTGTTGTTTTGGATTTTTTCGAGCTTTTTTGGTGCTGCCACAACAATGTCGGACTGTTGTGAGGCGACTTTTTCAGTCTTTGTCTGACCGACCGAAACTGACTGATTATCACCATGAAAATCTGTTGCGGCAGAGTGGTCCGACTCTTTCGCCGTTTTGGCTGAATGAAACGCCGTTTCATTTTTTTCTTTCGGCGTTTCAGCGGAATAAAACGGCGTTTTGTTATGCTCTGATTTAGAAGTATTTACAGCAAGAGACTTTTCGGTGTTTTCTATTTGCGAAAGAGCTTGCGAAGTCTTGTTTTTGTCCTTTGCAGGTGCAAAGACGAGCATTGCCGCAAAGCCTGCCAATACAACAGACAAAGCAACTATCGAAGCAACAAGAGCTGTGTGTTTTGGTTTTACCACTTGTTTTGAAATATTCTCCCACATTGCCTCGGGCGGTTGCTCGCTGAAATTCTCCAAACGCTCTCTGAACTGTTCAAAATTCTTATCCATATCTTCCATATCTGCTTTCCTTTTTTCGTTAAGGTGTTTTATCTATTTAATTCCCATGCTTTCAAGTTTTGTCTTCAAGATTTTCTTTGCCCGAAAGTTCATTCCCCTGAGCGAAGACTCGTTTGCGTTCCACATCTGTGCCAATTCTTTGTAGGAATAGCCCTCTATCTCGACCAAGTTGAAGACTATGCGAAGTTCTTCGGGCAGAGATGCCACCAACTTCAACACATCTTCGGTCGAAAGAGCCGAAAGCTGCACCGGTTTGTCGCCCATTGCCTCATATTCCTGCACATCGACAAAGCGATGCGACTTGTCATAGCGGTAATAGTTCAAAGCATAATTGACAAAAAGCCTCCTTATCCAGCCCGCAAAAGAACCCTTGAATTCAAACTTGCCCAACTGATTGAATGCCTTGACGAAAGCCTCTTGGAAAATGTCCTCTGCGTCCTGCCGGTTGCGAGCATAACGAATGCAAACGCCGAAAAGCATGGCAGAATGCCTGTCATACAATTCTCTTTGAGCCGCAGGGTCATTTTTCAGACACTTTTGTATCAATTCTTCGTCGGTTGGTTTCATGATTTTGGCTTAATGACACTTCTTTTTTGCCCTTTGTTTCGTCAAAACGGCGTTTTGGCAGGATAATTGCACTGTTTTGTTGTAAATAAAGGGCTTTGGAAACGAAAATAAATCTGTTATTGAAATTGCCGAATGAAGCATTGGTCGGGCAAAGCTCCCTTTTGTAAAAGTTGTATGGAAGAAACGGTACGACATCTGTAAGCCGGGTTCTGTCGGGTCTGCACTTGCAAACCGTTCTATCATTAATCTACTGCCTGCCTCGCGACAAGCCTCTAACGACCTACCCCTCGGAAAGGACGAGCAGCCCCATGCTCCGATATACTTGGTCTTTCAACTCATAAGGTTTACCCCTGAGACCTATCACTAAGCCTCAGCGTGAGCTCTTACCTCACATTTTCACCCTTACCTGCAAAAACAGGCGGTTGTTTTCTGTGGCACTGTCTGTCAGAACGCAAGTTCTGCCAACCCGTTAGGTTGTATGATGCTCTGCGTTGCCCGGACTTTCCTCTCCGAAACAAAGTCTCGCAGCGATAGAACGATGCCGTACCGTTGTTGTTTCTTATTCTTTCAATGCTGAATTGGCTGCCCGCTTTCGTGCAACCTCGTCAAGCAAAATTTTTCTTATCCTTAAATGGTGCGGAGTAATCTCCAAATATTCGTCTTCGGCTATATATTCCATTGCTTCTTCCAAAGAGAACTTCTTTGCAGGGGCAATGTTCACCTTTTCATCAGCTCCTGCCGAACGCATATTTGAAAGTTTTTTCGTGATTGTAAGATTTATCACAATATCGTCAGGTCTCAATCCTTCTCCTACGACCATTCCGGTATATATCTCTTCGCCCGGAGATACGAAAAACGTTCCTCGGTCTTGCAACTTATTGATTGAATATTCTATTGCAGTACCTGTCTCCTTTGCAATCAAAGCTCCCATTCGTCTTCCGCCGATTTCGCCTTTCCAAGGCTCATATCCTTTCAGACGGCTTGCCATTACGGCTTCGCCTTCCGAGACCGTGAGGACATTGTTTCTCAATCCGATGATACCTCTTGAAGGAATGGTAAACTCGATGTGGCTTCTGTCTCCCTGAGCCTCGATGCTGTCAATCTCACCCTTGCGAGTGGTTACCAATTCTATCACTTTGCCGGCAAATTGTTCGGGAACTACTATGGTAAGTTGCTCTACCGGCTCACATTTTACTCCGTCTATTTCCTTGATTATTACTTTCGGCTGACCGACTTGAAGTTCGTATCCCTCCCTTCGCATAGTCTCTATAAGGATTGAAAGATGCAGTATGCCGCGACCATAAACTATCAGACTGTCAGGAGAGTCTGTTTCCTCAACTCTCAGAGCCAAGTTCTTTTCAAGCTCTGCGAACAATCTCTCACGAAGATGTCGCGAAGTAACATACTTTCCGTCTCTGCCATAAAAGGGAGAATTGTTGATTGTAAAGAGCATACTCATTGTCGGATCATCGACTTTGATTGGCTTGAGCGGCTCCGGATTTT
>JAEDJL010000007.1 GCA_016296345.1 Bacteroidales bacterium
CCACGGCCTGTTGGAGGTATTTTTATTTCCATATCAAAGATACAAAATTTCTAACATATTAGCAATCATTTTGTTAGAAAATATTCGGCTTTTCCGGACAGTCCCTAGTCACCCCCCGTAAAGATAAGTGGATTTAGCTCAACCTACAAATTGGATGTGGCTCAGGGTTCAGACACTTAACTTCTCTCTTTTCAATGGGGTATCTTTTCTTTCAAATCAAGTATTCTCATAGCTATGTATCATAACAAATTCCATATACGATGATGTATCAACCAGACAGGAGTCCATATCACCTCCGACGGATAGTGCATCTGTAGAAATTATATGCTGATGTCGTAATCTACCTTATCATAACCTCTTCTTCAAGTTTTTTGGCTGGATTATCATCAACTATCGCATATGGCTTCCCATATTTTATTGCATCCAATTCATATTTGTTACAATAGGACGGATTTGTTGAGAACTGTTTGCAATTGCAGAATGCCATATCAAAAGGCATTATTCGGAACGTATCGCTATTATAGCAATGAATGCTTGCATGATGCGGAATCTGGAAAAGACCAGCTCTTTGACCAACTATATAGTTTTGTATCGCACCACTTACTCTGTTGAAATACTGATGATTTTTAAGACCTACATCAGAAGTGTATAAGGCAGAACACCCCAACGCATTCAACATAGTTTTCACACCATTAATATCAGTAAAAGCAATGCTTGTCCCTTGAATATTGGCCTCGTCTGTCTTGTCTGAGATCAGCAACATTGCATTCATGTTGATGGGAGAAACCCCTATAAAAGGAAGCCTTTTATTATAGCGGAAATTTTGATATTTATGCTTGAGCCATTTCTTTTTATCAGCGTCCCAATTCAAGAAGTTGTGGAAATCCTTTTGAGTAACTCCATATTTGTTATTAGGGTTGATATATGTCAAGAATGCTTTATAGATACCATTGTCTTCCAAATAGAAAGGTACGTACTTCCAGAAAGCATATACTGAATTAGGCAGAAACCAAGGAGTATAGCTTTCAATCGTTTCAGAACCGCTAATTAATTCTGGGTCATGATTGTCTTCTTCTCTCATTTGCTCCTCGCCAAATTGACTGTCAGGCTTCACGAATACAATTTTTATTCTATGTTGTTTCAGGAAGTTTACAGCTTCAATGTAATGCAGGTTATTGATGTATTCATACAAATATCGATAAGGAGCCTGAATTAAAGGCAGGAACACCCTCGTATCTGCGCTATTCACCAAGCCTGAATGTAGTAAATATGCCAAGCCATTGATATGATCGTTATCGAAATGAGACAGAAACAAGAAATCAACAGGCTTACCACAGATGCCCAATTCTTGATCAATGATATTTTTCAACGCCTTGGAGGTGGAATAGCGCCTACCTTTTCCGCAATCATAGACTACAAGGAATTTACATCTTCCGGAATCTTCGTCCACGAAACGTTCTATGCAAAACGCTCCGATTCCCACTGGAGCTATCGTTCTGATGAGTTTCATATTTAATGATTAATGATAATTAAGTATCAAAATGTTTGGATAAAACATAATTTAGATGAATTGCCATAATCTCTCCTTAAGATCATCTGTCCAAGGATTATTATCACAAAAGTCTTTTATAACATGTCGCACCTCAGGCTTCTTCACCATTTCTGCAAATTCATCATCAGAGAGATAGTAGAACCATTGCCCAGGAACATCACCAAAGTTTCCTTCATATTGTAATGGATTCTTCAGAAATGAATAGCACTTATGGGTTGCCATTATATTCTCTATCTCATCTATCAAGTCGTTATAATCAGAATCTGATACAATATGAGCGAAATTGGCACACACATACTCTTCTGGATATAGATTGTTAATATAGTCCGTTTGCAAAGTATCTTTAAACTTGTTAAGAAGTTCCTTAGTGATAATACGTTCACCCGACAAACGTTCAGCTTCAATTAAATGGTACAAGCAATCAACTTTATTCCGAAGGCAAGAAATAATCTCATCCTTCACTCGTTCGTCAGCCCCTGGACAGAAAGATGCAATATAAGCGACATTTTTCGATTGCTCCAATTGTCTAACAGAAATCAATTCTTCTATATGCAAATTTTCTTGCTTGATATAGTAACAAAGGTTCGCTATTGCTGGCTGCAAACGTTCTGCACGTAACAAATTGGTGTGTATTATGGAGTTCATCAATAAGACTGCTTCTGCACCTGGAGCAGGATAAGCGTATGTAAATCTATTTAGCAGTTTATCGTCCATCATGAATTGGGCACCAAACCAGTATGCAGAAATCAACTCGTATATATGAGGTAATGACAATTGCTTTTCAGTGTATAAAGCAAGCCACATGATGTTCTTCAAGCATTGACCTATTATTTTGGAGTTGACACAAGTGCCGATTTGCTTGTAATGCTTGTATTCATTGTATATGTTGTTGATTATTTCTTCAATAGCATCTTTAAATGAATCTTCAAATGCAAGTTTCTTGTTGCCAACAACCTTGTACAAGAGTTGCCTGAAATTATCAGGCTCTACCTGGAATACAAACAAGTTCTCTAATCCTTTATATATCTCAGGAAGTCTTGTATTGCCAATGTTTCCATGTCCCTCGGCAGTTAGAAGACTCTGTAAAATACCTTCAGCAATTCGCAAATGAATTGTCTGATAATGGCTGAACGGCACATTGAAAATGGAATTATTTATCTGAAAATCTGTGATTTCATCGAATGACAATAACACATGATTAATATTGCTATTCAATGACATTGCTCCACGTTCTGATGACTCACGTTGATCACGTAAAAGATTACAGAATTTTTCCGAATCAATCAATTGGTTCGACAGATATTTTCCATTCTCCAATTCTGTCAGAATAATCTTGATTGCGCCATCAACAGGAAGAGTAGAGATGATGGCGCTCAAGTCAACATTTCCAAACTCTTTATTAATCTTTCTCCATGTTTCATAACCTCTGCTAAACATCTCATTCATTACAGGACCATACAAAGCTCTGATATTATACATGCAAAGAAAATACAATACGTATTTTTCAGCTGCAAGCATAGCATCAGCCATCCACTTATATCGTTCGTAAGCATCACTATAGTGTCCAGTTATGCATAGCATATATGGATAAATCATATCTTCTTTGCTGTAAGTCAAAGGCTTGTTTTTGTGCTGTTCCATCCAGTCCGACAGATTTTCTATATCCATTGAATAGAACATTCTCATCGGATGAACAATCTCATCAACATTAATGCTTTTAACATACTTCTCAACATCTACTTTGGCTTCTGCAATCTTGCATACACCATTCTGATTAAGCCAAAGCATGACCTTATCCAAATCTTCCTTATGTTCTTCTCTATATGTCTTTCCATTTTCATCATCTGCCATGATACGTGCCAAGGAATCAAGACTGTCTTTAGGAAGATGCAATGTTCCGTATTCCAATCGCACATCTCTTCGTTGGTCAGGAGGAAATATATACTTCATATAAGCACCCAATGAAGAGAATTGGTCTGCATATTCTGATAAATAATTTATTACCAATTCCATAAAGTCATTGCTCTGCTCGGAATATTTATTTATCAGCATTAGTTGATGATATAATGTGTTGCTTAGGTCATTGTCAAAAGGCTTTTTGTTGAATTCTACGTGCTGTGCATCTAATACAAATTTTGCTTCTTCATCAGAAATGGACACCACATGAATGAAATTAGTATCTAAGTATGTTTGAGTGTGAGCATTTAGTTTATCCGATGCCAACATATATACAGGCTGCATCTTATCACCCAAACACTGACGCACATCCCTCAATATATATTTGAGATTGATATCAGAATAAGAAAAGCCGACAAACAGAACTAATTTCGAAGCGAATAGTGACATTACGTATGAACGAATCAAAGGAAAGTTCTTAGCATAGTCCAAATAGTCATCTTCGGTGAGTACTATGTTGTCATACGCAAAATCCCCATGCATTTTCAGCAACATGCGCTCCCCTCTGTTGTATGGCAAATCTTCATCTCGTTTGACAACGAAATAACGGTCTCGAGTTTTTTTCATTGCCTGCTCCAGCAGATTGTCATAGTTGGTTGTTATAATATGGCAAGGATTCAGACTAAGAATTGCATCTTGCACAACATCGCTCTGAATTTGACCATCTTGCAGTATCTCCCTGATGCGCTCGTGATATTCCTTATGCTTGCGCATATTCTTGTACAGCTGAGGAATTTTTAGGAAGTCATTTTCATATTCAGGAAGGTCAAGTTCTTTTTTCAGTTCATCAATGAGTTCAGACCACCTTGGTACACCACATGTAGCAGAAGCACCAGCACCAACAAATACGACCAAACGATTCTGACGTATGGCCTTCTGAATTTGCCGAATATGCGACTTTGTAGTATTTGAAATTATTTGCATCGTGTCAGAAATACTCTTGTTTATAAAAACTCACATGAAAAGCCCGTCGCAAAATGATGCCTTATTCCCCATATGCAAAAACCAGCTTGGCATTATCTGATACTCGAAGCAGGGCCTCTGATTGCATACGAGAAAAAACGACAGATTTTATTTCGTGATATTTCCCATCTACACAGATTTTTAAACGCCCTTCACCGCTTTTTGCCCAGGTTGAAGCCTGGGCCTTGATAGTAACTGTCCGAAAGTTAGGTCACTAAGCAATTGCTACCTGATTGCAGGTAGTTTGCAAAATTGCCTTTTCGGTGGGAAATAATTGCGGGTGTTAACTGTTAACGCGAAACTGGCGAAAATTCGGATCCACGAAGGACTCGTTTTTATTTTGATCTTGACCTGTTCATCCGCAGATGTCAGACAGACGATAAACGTAACGTAAGTATTCGGTATCCCGTGTATTGCCTATCCCAGATTTTATTAATTGATGGTTATGACACTTGTTCCTGGCATGTCATCAATATCGAATCTCTCAAATTCAACATCTTTCAGACCGACTGGAGGAACCACTCTCCCTATGAAAGAGTAGTTCTTTATCACAGGATTTATGCCAACGGAGAAACAAGCACGCTGTATGGAAACCAATTCCGCAGGTGAACAATTTTTGTCCACACGCACCTTCGTAATCACATCCTTCCATTGGATTGGCAAATCGCGATAGTCAGCGTTCTTACATCCATTTCTCTTTCCAACATTGTTGGGTATGATAAACAAGCGCAATTCCTGCTCGTATGTATAGGCATCTCTCTTTAGAGATAACAGTCTCAGGAATTTATCTAAAGAGAAAGAGCTGAAGTATTTATTGTAATGTGGCCTACGCTTCTTATGCAAATTCAGAATCACATGTTCGTTTTCATAGGTTACAACCCTCTCCTCAAAACGGAATCCTGAAGCCCTCAGTTGCTTTCTCAACTCAACAATATCCAGCTCCAACTGCAAGCAATGGGCACCTAACCCCAAACCATGCGCATATACTTTCCAAGCAGCTTCGTTATTCTTAACCCTTGTGACACAAGTTGCAAACAGCTGAGGGGTATTCCCTATTGATGCATGAAAGTTATATCTTGCACAATAGAAACGCCGCTCGAACCTGTCGTTCCATTTACTAGGTTCAAAGAATCTCCAGTTACCGCAATACATCGAAGTCAGGAATGCCTCTATGGTCATATATTTATACACCTTGGAATAGCGCATTTCTGCTTCTTTTCCTATGGTAAACCTGCCATCTTCTGTCTGCGAGAAGTTGTATGCTATCTGCCGTTCGGGAGAAGTCTCAACTCTTGAAAAATAAGCCGTTGATTGACCTTTGAATATCTCCAGAGTAACAACATCCTTCCCATCTATGACCTCATGTGTAAACTGATACCTTACAGCTACAGAATATTTTTGAATAGCCTGTTTGAGAACAGAAATGGCATCCTTATATGAATCTTCTACTCCAACAACAGTCATCGTCCTCTCGTCAATGCCAAATATTATCAGCCCCCCTGTAGAATTTGACATTGCGACAATCAGATGCATAATGGCATCAATCTTATGAGGGAGAGTGGCTTTTAGTTCTACGAATCGCCCATCTTCCAATTGCCCATCAACATGTGAATATGCAAGATACTTAATACTGTTAAAATCTATCATGATATCAAAGTACGCGTCCACTTTTCCGCATGCTATCGCTTTGCCTCTTATTATCAGAGGTTGCGAGTATTTGCGTTAAAGTGATTATTTTTGTTTTTCTTTTATGTTGCCAGATTGCATGGCAGCAAATCGGTTAAATCATCTCTTTCTACCTGTCGTTTGTTCATCTTGCAGCTCTCGATTACGGAGAACATAAAGGCATTGTGCTTGGCGGATTCCTTACTGCCGATATTTCCGGCATTCTTCAGATTCATCTTGATGCTGCGCATCATCTGTTCGCTAAGATTGTTGGACAGCTCCACATCTCCACATTCAAGTACCCTCTTCATCGCAGGCCACTCTCCCATTGCATAGCGGACCGCCTTCTTCATCATTTCACCGCACCCCGCATAATCAGATCGCAGATGGAATATGTACCATACAGGCTGAACGACGGCCTTTTCTCTCTTTTTCACTTGTTGACGACTCATCTGCTGACGCCTTGCTGTCGAAGATCTTATACACAGCATAACCGTCTGTCGTGTAGAACCCAAGAAAACCGTCAAGGAAAGGGAGGATTGCCTCTGCTCCACGACTCCCGTCCTCATACAGGAACCATGCAAGGTTGACACTGTTTGCGCGAAGACCCCACATATACTTGTTCTTGTACTTGCGTTCGTCTGTCTCCTAGGCCTTGCAGCCTACCAACGTACGAGTCTCATCGATCATCAAGATCCATGACTTGCGAACCAGTGAACTCCAAAATGGCTGAAGCTTCTCTCTTAACCGGGATATTTCCTTGTGGACATGCTCCTCATATTTTTCCGGATGTCTTATCAAGATGCGTAGGTGACTGTCTCTGCTGGGCTGCATCAACGAACTCTGCCTTCTCGGTCTCACGGTTTTCTCCACCATCTTGTGTGGTACCAACGTCATCGTTACCTTTTTAACGCTCTGATTTTCCACCAAAGCGCTTTCCACGCTGATGTTTCACAGCAAGAAGAGCTGCATCACGCTCGGCTATCAGCTTGGAGATTTGATCCCTGAACGATTTTGTAATTTTGGAGACGGCCTCATCTATCATTTTTTGCTGCTCTTTACGAAGATTTTCCATCTGGTTCTCATAGAAGAGCCTCATCTCCTCGCGGCTCTGGGCATCACTGCGCAGACGCTCCTCCTGAGACCAGTTAACCCGTGTCAGCGAGTCTATCTGATCTCTCAGTTCCGCTATTGTAGCAAATGCCACTTGAAGTTGATTTTCAATGTTATCCATATTTACGACTTGAGTCCATTACAGGGGAGAAAAATTTACCTCTGTCCAGACGGATCTGGGTCAGTTCGTAACGGTTATACTCGCGGATAAGTACCTTTTTGATACTGGGATTACGATTTATTCATTTTGGGGTGTCCGGATTCAGACCCATGGCATTCTTTACTATTCCGCTCAATCCCGAGATTCCTTTGCGCAGATCCACCCTCTCACGATACAGGTAGATAGAGTACTCGCTTGACACAGTTACCATGGCTATAGCATCAATTTGCGGACAATGCCGAATAACTCATTGATGTCTCCATTACTCTGGGTAAGTTTCATTCCGTTCGTGAAACGGACACGGACTTCTGAGTTCCCTAATACTCCTGATGAAGCGGAGCCCGATTCCACGACAAGAGGAATGAATGGCGATTCAGACTGTTTCGAATATGCTTCCTTGAGGACACTGAGTTCCTTCTGGCCTTTTCTGGCATACTGCATGAATTTGTTGTAATCATAGCATTCATCCTCGCAGGACTTGCGCATTGATCGTCCACGACCATTTTGATTGTAATTCTTCAACGCCATCGAATAGTTGAAACCTTGGTTTTCTTGATTCATTTTGCCTAATCTTTTGGTTGATGAGCAAAACTATTCAATCGTTTTCAGTTGGTCATGCGGAAAAGTGGACGCGTACAGCACCAATTTAAATTTTACCGAGACAACAATGATTATTTTATCAAAGAAAGCACAGAGACAGATTCTTCTATTAACCAAGTAGTAAATACATTCCCAAACAAAAGCGACTCAAGTCCAACTGCACCTAATATACCCCTTATCTGAAATAAGATATTATACACTAAAAATGGGGATAAGACAGTAATTACCTTATAAAAACCATTACTCTCATTAGGTTGTTTTGAAAGTATCAATACATAAAGACAGCAAAACAAAAAATTAGATAAATCTGAATAACGTCCTCCCCATTCAGTCATAGATGTAATCCCAACAAATGACCCAATCAACAAAGCCACTACAAATACGTCTCGAAGCCTTGAATCACTTCCAAAGAGCATCTTACTATTCAGATAGATATAAAAAGCCAAAAAGATATTAATATACTTCCATAGGATCTTATAAGATTGAGAGAACCAATTGTGCTCTAAAAACTCCGCATTAATGTAACTTTCATTGCGAGCAACATAATTATCAGGGAGATATTGTTCAAATATCTTAGCCAAAGCATTAATATCCAACGAATCGAGGATATTTACAAGAAAAAACAAAACTACAAATGGCAATAGGCTTCTTCTCGGGAAAAGCCTATAAACAAGCAATAACGCTAAAGGGTACAAAAAAGAAAAATGTATAAAGATAGACAGAACCGAAAACAGTACATACTTATTTTTACCATCAAGAACGAATGGCAACGCTCCAAGTAGAAACACCTGTAATGCCATCCACCAACGATGAGTACACAAAAAAGTACGAGGAATCAAGAATAGTAAAAACAAAAGAACAAGAGAGAAAAAATTAGTGTACTCAAGCCTTTTTGCAATATACGCAAAGTTAAAACCGAAACATAATCCCATCAGCATTGCGAGAATACCGGCATATAACTGAGAATTTGAAGTAAACCGAGATATCAGCCATGTCATAAAAGGAAGATAATAATCGATTTGATTACCTTCGTTTAAAGAAAAGAAATACTCCAAGAAAGAGATGTTGCCATCATTAGATAAATACAAAAAGTTTTGAACGTATCGGCCAAAATCATTAGTATCAGTGATAGTAATCTGTGTCCCAAAGAAAAAGAAAAAGAGAGCAAACAACCATGGAAACGATTTAACAGCATTGTTCTTTATTGAATAGAAAATTCCAAAAAACGGAAACACTGCCTCAACCGCTATATATTTGTAATCATTTTTTAATGCCATATTATTTCGATTTTTTGAGTCTCAACAAAGCCTGAAGGTAATTAACCCCTATTATTTTAGATGATAAGAACAACAACACATAGTATATGACAATTGAGATGCATAATATTACAAAAGCATTATTTAAAGGGTATAGATAATGAAATACAAACGAGGTAAGACAAACCGACAATACCGTATGAATCAATATCTTAGACAGAACAAATATCATTTCTTTATTTATCACTCTGATATTTTCCTTGAGTAACAAATATGCTCCAGGAATAAAATATTTGGAGCAAGCATTTAATGCTACAAAGACTGCAGTGATGATGTATGGATTTCCTATTTCTAAATAGACCAATAAAAGATTGATTATCCAAAGTAATGTCGTGCATAATACATCTATCCAAAAGCTCTGTTTACTTTTGCCAATAGCACTTAGGATTACAGAAAAAGGAAACATCTCTACAAAATTAAACATCAATACTATACGGAAATAAATGTATGAGTTAGTATACGCATCGCCATAAAGAAACTGCATGATTTCTCTTGCATAGGCAAAAGCAAACACAATCAACGGTATCATCAAAACAAAAATTTGCTTTGATGAATTATATAAGGTTTGCAATGGATTACTATAATTACAATCAGTGCTTGCTTTAGCAAACATAGGGGTTAGCAACATTCTCACAGGTGCTATAAAAATAGGAGCAAAAGGCAACGTCATATAACCATTGGAATATTCAGCAAAAGCTTCCGTGCCATAATATCGACTAATAAAAAATTGAGTTGCTGAAGTAAAAAACATAAATACAATGGAAGACCCCATAATTGGCAGTGTATAAGCAAATACTTCTTTATATAAATTCGGCATTTTCTGTTCATCAATTCCCTTATAAACTCTATTCTTAGCAATAATAGAAATAATAAAAGCCACAAATGAGGCGACTCCCCATCCAGCCAAAGCATATCTATAATCATTCTTTATAAATATCACAGGAACAACGATACAAACAAGCATAAATAATCGAGTGACAATATTATAAACAGCAACAAATCGCGTATTTTTATTAACTGTATAAATACCTTCAACACCAAGAGTAGGCAGTGTGAATAATGGGAATACTGAAAAGATTTTTAAGCCAATTGCCAATTCAGGATTATTTAATAAATTAGCTATTAACGAAGAAAATGCAAATAAAACAATTGAACACACTAACCCCAAGGCAAATAAAAGAGCATTTATATTCTTGACAATATACTTACCTTCAGCATCACTATATCTTGGAAGAAAGTATGTAAATACAGCTGGCAATCCGGCCTGAAATACAGTTATTAGAATATGATAGACATACATTATTTGCTTATATGTACCATATTCAACTTTATCAAAATATCGAGAAAGAATAGCTGAACTTACTATACCTACAGCCATGCTACATACATAACTGATGCTGAGCCACAAGGCTTGATTAAAGTTGGATTTTGATGTACTCATATCATTTTATTTACAACAGGGAGTTTTTTAGAAACTACTGTAAGAAGGATACTTGAGAATAACGTTATAATTAGGCAAACAATTGGAATCCAGTAAACTCCGAGAATTTCAGGTATGTCAGTTTTGTAATATATTAATTGTATGACAAATTGATGGTAGATATATATACCAAAGGACATTGATACCAAATAAAGGTATTGTTTTGACAATCGGTTTCGGGTTTGAGTAAATGTGTTTGCTAAAGACATAAAACAGAACACCCCCCAATTTGGTACTTAGCTCGATAATTTTATATAACGGATACATGCCTATTGTTGACCTGTGATCTACGTAATAGTAGAAAATCAAAAATAGGAATATGTATGATATTGTTAACGCAAGAGTCACTCTGATATTTGGTTTAAACATATCATAGGAAAGGAATCCGACATAAAAGAAAACATAATACATAAACGCTTGTTTCAGACATAAAAAAAATCTGTCACTACAGGAGAAACAAAATAAAGGCAACAGTATAACTAAATACTTCTTTTTAGAATATTTTTGAGGCGTTAGGCTAATGATTATCCAATGTATAATAAAACACCAAAACAACATAAGCAGAAACCAAAGATGACTTTTTCCATGTAATATTTGTTGTACAAAACCATCCACGCTGTAATTGCCACCACTACCTATAAGGACGTAATATAATGTTTCAAAAAAATATATGAGATTAATAGTCTGTGCGTTTTTTTTGAAATCAACTGCTTCAAACTTAGAACGCCTGCCCTTTTTACCTGAAAGGCATAAATGTAACAGTGAATAATTGCAATGAACAGCAAATAGCTACACGCTGAACCCATTTATATATTTCAATATTATCAGCATTCTCCCATGGAGATTCCCATACTCCAGCATAAATGGCAAAAACATGATTTACTACAATAAGTAATATAATCAAGGGCCTTAGAAAATCAATATTTAATAATCTCATATAGCAACATTTGTTCTGACTGATGGTATCGAACCATAAACCTTTCGGTTTCTCCTTTTGCAGCCAGAATTAGTGATTTATAGACGAGCATCAATAATGCTTCTATCAAGTGTGCATTTCACATCAAAAATAACATGCTTCTCCTTGAGGAGCGAAACCACATCCACTCCCTCGAATGCCTTATGAGCTACAGCGGCAATGGCTGCATCGAACTTTTCCTTCGGCAATTCGTTGACTACCTCAATGCCGTATTCATGTTTTGCAATAGCAGGGTTTGCCCAAGGGTCATAGACTGTTACATTCACATTGTACTCACGAAGGGCTTTGTAGATGTCGATGACTTTGGTGTTACGCACGTCAGGGCAATTCTCCTTAAAGGTGAAACCAAGAATGATAAGCTCTGAGTTCAGGACCTGTATTCCTTTCTTCAGCATGTGTTTCACTGTCTCAAGCGCAACGTACTCACCCATGCCGTCGTTCATTCTGCGACCTGCGAGTATTATCTCAGGGTTATGTCCGTGACGTTGGGCGCATTGAGCAAGGTAATAAGGGTCAACGCCTATACAATGTCCACCAACGAGTCCGGGACGGAATGGAAGGAAGTTCCATTTTGTACCTGCCGCTTCAAGCACGTCAAGCGTGTCAATGCCCATCTTGGTGAAGATGTGAGAGAGTTCGTTTACGAAAGCAATGTTGATGTCACGTTGACTGTTCTCGATAACCTTGGCTGCCTCCGCCACCTTGATTGACGGGGCAAGATGTGTGCCTGCAACAATAACACTCGAATATACTTCATTGACATACTTGCCGATTTCTGGTGTAGAGCCTGATGTCACTTTCTTAATCTTCTCAACAGTATGAAGCTTATCGCCCGGATTGATACGCTCAGGGGAATAGCCGGCGAAGAAATCCTCATTGTATTTCAAGCCTGAGACTTTCTCAACCACAGGGAGGCATTCGTCTTCTGTAACACCGGGATATACTGTTGATTCATAAACAACAACATCTCCTTTTGAGATTACCTTACCAACTGTTGTAGATGCTCCATACAAAGGTGTGAGGTCAGGGTTGTTGTTCTCATCGACAGGGGTGGGAACGGCCACTACATAAAAGTTACAATCTCTTATATCATCTATATTTGAAGTACATTTAAATCCGTGATTCTTAATAGCATCTTGAAGAAGTTCATCAGCCACCTCCAATGTAGAATCATGTCCTGCCATAAGGGCTTCACAGCGTTTGGCATTCATATCGAAGCCTATGGTTTCGTACTTGGTTGAGAATAAACGTGCAAGTGGAAGACCTACATATCCGAGGCCTATCACACAAATTTTTGTTTCTTTCATTGTATATATAATTTTTTATTGGATTAAAAAAATTATGTCTATGGTCAACAGTCAATGGGTCATATTGGAAAGATACTGGATAAGTTTGAAGAGCCCACTGGAAATGCTCATTAGTTTATTGTGGAGCTCAGCTCTTCTTTCGGGAGTAAAGAACTTTCTATCTTCACACAAGTAAAGCATCGATCGAACTTCACCACATGAACCTTTTGAAATATTGAGAAAGTTTATGTACTTAGCATCAGAACCTGATTCACATCCTTCGGCAATATTATTCATGATGCTAACGGCCGCTCTTTGAATTTGATCTCGGGAACCATAATCACGGCAGTTTTCCATCATATCATAGATATCATTGACGAACTTACGTGAATCTTACCAAACTCGCAAACTCTCAAAACTCCTCTCTGCCATACCTATTGACTGTTGACTATTGACCTGTTATAAATTCTCCTTGTACCACTCAATAGCCGCTTCAATGCCCCGCTCGAAACTCCATTGTGGGTCGTAGCCCAAAAGGCGCTTTGCCTTGCTTATATCAGCGTTTGAGTGTTTTATATCGCCGGGACGGTCGGGACCAAACTCAGGTTCAACATCAACGCCAAGGGCTTTGGTAAGTCCGTAATAAATATCAATTAGATACTCTCTGCCACCGTATGCTATGTTAAACGCCTCTCCGGCGGCTTCTTTCGGAGCCACACAAGCCTTGAGGTTGGCTTCAATCACGTTTTCTATATAGGTAAAGTCGCGGGACTGCTTACCATCTCCGTTAATCTTACATTTCTGTCCATTGAGGAGCAGTTTTATAAACTTTGGAATCACCGCGGCGTATGCTCCGTCAGGATCTTGCCTGCGACCGAAAACATTAAAGTACCTCAGTCCATAAGTATCAAGTCCATAGTGTTTAGTGTATTGCTTTGCCCACTCCTCATCACAGCGCTTTGAAACAGCGTAAGGACTCAAGAGATTGCCTTCTATGCCTTCCTTTTTAGGGAGGTTAGGTTCATCGCCATACACAGAGCTTGATGAGGCATAGACGAATTTCTTCACTCCGTTCTGACGAGCCGCCTCCAACATATTCAGAGTTCCCTGAATATTATTAAGTGAATAGAATAGCGGCATCTCTATCGAGCGAGGTACGCTACCCCATGCAGCTTGATTGAGGACATAATCGACACCCTTGCAGGCATTCATACAAGTGTCGAGGTCTTTGATGTCTCCTTTTATGAATTCATAGTTTGGGTTGTCAAGGAACATATCCACGTTCTTCTGCTTACCCGTGGAGAGGTCGTCCAATGCCCTGACCTTGTATCCTAATTTCAAAATAGTCTCACATAGGTTACTACCTATAAACCCCGCTGCCCCTGTTACTAGAAACAACGAATTTTGCGGAAAATTCAAATCTGTGTATGACATCTGTTATTATCTTCTCCTTAATCTCTCTTAAAAATATCTCTTGTATATACTTTATCAGCTACGTCGTCTAAGCAACTGTCATAGCGGTTGGCTATTATTGCCTGACTTTGTTGTTTGAAAGTGTCTAAATCGTTCACTATCTTGCTTCCAAAGAATGTGCTGCCATCTTCGAGTGTCGGTTCGTAAATAATGATTGTAGCACCCTTGGCTTTGATACGTTTCATTACCCCTTGGATACTGCTTTGACGGAAATTGTCGCTGTTGGACTTCATTGTGAGGCGATACACTCCTATCACGCATTGTTTCTCGTCCGCAGGACTGAAATCACCTCTGTTGTAATAGTCATAGTAACCTGCTTTCTTCAACACTTGGTCGGCAATGAAGTCTTTACGAGTGCGATTGCTTTCTACTATTGCACTCATCATGTTTTGCGGAACATCTGCATAGTTTGCCAATAGTTGCTTTGTATCTTTTGGCAGGCAGTATCCTCCGTAACCAAACGACGGATTGTTGTAATGGTTGCCGATACGAGGGTCAAGACATACGCCTTCTATTATCTGCTGAGTATTCAAGTCTTTTAGTTCCGCATACGTATCCAATTCATTGAAGTAACTTACTCTCAAAGCGAGATAAGTGTTCGCAAATAGTTTCACAGCTTCTGCCTCTGTCGAACCCATATAGAGCATAGGTACATTCTTCTCTATCGCACCTTCTCTGACAAGGACTGCAAATTGTTTGGCTTTCTGCTCCAATTCCTTGTCCGATTGGTCATATCCCACAATAATTCTTGACGGATAAAGATTATCGTACAAAGCCTTGCTTTCTCTCAAAAACTCCGGAGCAAAGATGATATTCTTTGTATTGAACTTCTTGCGAACGCTCTCCGTATAACCAACAGGTACTGTACTCTTGATAACCATCAAAGCACTTGGATTTATCTCCAAAACCTTCGATATTACATCTTCAACTGCCGAAGTATCAAAGAAATTCTTTGTACTGTCATAGTTGGTAGGTGCTGCAATGACTACAAATTCCGCATTGCCATATCCCTCTGTCGCATCAAGAGTAGCCCTCAAGCTCAAAGGTTTATTTGCCAAATAGTCCTCTATGTAATCATCTTGAATGGGAGAACGCTTGTTGTTCACCATCTCTACACGTTCGGGTACAATATCCACCGCTACCACATCATTGTGCTGAGCCAACAATGTTGCAAGCGACAAGCCCACATATCCTGTTCCTGCAACTGCTATTTTCATCTTGTTCTTTCTTTCTAAGTTTGTAATTAAGCGTCCAACGCTTCGTATTTCGATTGTTTGCTCTTATATTCGGGAACAATCTCTTTCATTATCTTGACTATCGCCATATCATCAAAGGTAAATGAAGCTTCGTATAGTCTTGCCTCATTCTCAACAACGCTTTGATAATCGTATTCACTGACGGAGGCAATCATTATTTTTGGATGTATTGTCGGCTTGGTCTGTTCCTTATCCGAAAGGACCTCTTCGTAAAGCTTCTCTCCCTCTCTCAATCCTGTTATCTTGATTTCTATATCCTTTGCACCCGAAAGGGCTATCATTCTTTTTGCCAAATCGACAATTCTCACCGGTTCACCCATGTCAAAGACAAATATTTCTCCTCCTTTACCCATTGTGCCTGCTTCAAGAACCAACTTACAGGCTTCGGGAATGAGCATAAAATATCTGATAATATCCTTATGGGTTACGGTTATCGGCCCTCCGCGTTTAATCTGTTTTCTGAACAAAGGTATCACAGAGCCGTTTGAACCAAGCACATTTCCAAAACGAGTGGTAACAAACTGCGTTTCCCCCTCTACTTTACCCTCAACAATGGCTTTATTCAACGACTGACAGTAAATCTCGCAAATACGTTTTGAGCAACCCATGACATTGGTTGGATTGACTGCCTTGTCGGTAGAAATCATCACAAACTTCTTTGTTCTGTATTTAACAGCAAGGTCTGCAATCACGCGAGTACCATATATATTGTTCTGAACAGCGATTGCAGGATTGTCTTCCATCATCGGCACGTGCTTGTATGCAGCAGCGTGAAAGACATAATCCGGTCTGTTCTTTTCAAAGATTACAGTCATGTATCCTTTGTTCGTTATGCTTGCAACAATCGTTTCCGCACAAACATCGGGGTGTTTGTATTGCATTGCCAAACGAACATCGTGCATAGGGGTTTCGGCTTGGTCTATCAATATCATCTTTCGAGGTTTGAAAATTGCAACTTGATTGACTATTTCCAAACCAATAGAACCTGCCGCACCTGTTATCATTATCACCTTGCCTCTCAACTGCTCGCCAATCGCTTCCATGTCCACCTCAATTTTCTCTCTTGGCAAAAGGTCTTCAATTTCCACTTCTCTGAGGTGTTCGGAACGATACTCGCTCTTGCCGTCCCACTCTTCTGTAGGAGGCACCATCATGATTTTAATTCCTGCATCAATCAAAGCAGTAATCAAATCTTGACGAGTTCTGAAATAATCTATTTGGTGAGTAGAAACAATCAACACAGTAGCATTGGCTTCCTTCATGTGTTTGATAAGGTTCGGACCGTCTTTTCTCACCTTTACACCCAAAAGATATTTGGTTTCCAAGTCTCCTTGCGGAGAAACAAATCCAACCAAGGAATACTTTTGCGGTATTTGGTTTTGAATGCTTTTTGCGATAGACACGCCACCTGTGCGAACTCCGTAAACGAAAGCCCTCTGTGTGTTGTTATCTTTTCGGATAATATCAAATGCCCCCTTCACAAACAGTCTCTCAAACCACATAAGCATAGTTGAGAACACAAAAAGAATAAGCACCGCAGGCAAATCCGGCATTATGTCGTAGCCAAACGACTTCAACACAAGCGACGCCACAAACGTAAGCACAGAACCCAACGTTGTAGCCGAAAGGACTTTCATCAAATCGACAAACGACGAATACCTTATCACTCCAACATAGGTATGGAACACCCTGAACGATATTCCAAAAAACAAAAGCGTCAAGAAAAGGCTCGCAGCAACCGAATAAAAAGGTTGATTAAAATAGCCTTTACCCAATTCGAGAGCCTCTGCCAAAAAGACAGAGAGCAACACTATTGCACTATCAAAGCACAATATCACCCAATAGGGCAATGTTCTCTTAGAGAAATACCCTCTGAAAATCTTGTAAATAAATCTTTTCACGTCTATATTGTTTTAATTGATCTCAACAATTCGACGAAATGACAAGAAAATATGTTCAATCCTATTATTTATTGAACTCTTCTTTCGTTATCTTCTGCATAAACTCGGGTTCCAAATAAACCGTTGCAGACAAAATATTCGGAATTGTAACAACAAAACGTTTGTTTCGCTTTCCGTCTATCTTTATCAGCTGACCTTTCGCACCATTAAACGCTCCTCCGATAATCCTCACATAATCTCCCTTGCTCAAATTCAGCTCTTCGGGACGATAATAGACCAAATCTGCTTCGTAATGAGAGGCTACCTTGATAAAGTTTTCCATCTGGGAGTCGGGAACAACCAAAGGTGTCCGTCTTCCTTCAATCGATGTTATTACGAAACCGATAATAGAATACAACTTCTGAAAATCGTGAACCTGTTTATAGGTTGCCCTGATGAACAACAAATTTGAGATAAGCGGAACTAACTCTCGTTTTGTTTTACCTCCCGACTTGCGAACGACATACTTCTTTGCAATGAAGTAATGAAGAGTTTTTTCGGATTTCAAAAGCTTTTCGGCTTTCTTCATACCCGAAGCATAAACGTGCATTGCAAACCATTCTACCTTTTGTTTTTCGCTTCCAAGCTCGGTTTCCACTACCTATTACTTCAAAAAATGACAATCCCATAACTCCCCTCACGCAAGCCTATTTCCTTAAAAACAAAGCACTTACACGAGAGTTCGTCTTTTTTCTTGTATTTCGTTCACCTATTCGCATAACAACAAATAAGTATGTGCAAAATTACACATTTTTTGAGAGTAACCCAAAAAATACGGGCTTTTTTTGACAAAAGGCAATAAGATTAGCCATAACAAACTAACAAATAGGCTGTTATACTCAAACAAAAATATTCTCTCGCCACAATCTTTTCCAAAAGCGAGAACACACAAAGAAGCGGCATACACTCCATACAAGAATATGCCACAACAAACACAAAAAAAAACGGCTACCTGCCTTGCAATTTGATTTTAGAATCGATAAATGTCTTTTCTGCCATATAGGAAGAGCGAACCAAAGGACCGCTTTCCACATTGTCAAAGCCCATATCCATACCTATCTGCCTATATTTGGCAAACTGTTCGGGAGTTACATATTCCACAACAGGGATATGCGACTTTGTAGGTTGCAAATACTGACCTATGGTCAAAAGTCTCACTCCGCAAGCTCTCACATCTCTCATCAGTTCGACAACCTCTTCTTCGCTTTCGCCAAGACCCACCATTATTCCGGTCTTTGTTATCAATCCTGCCTTTGCCGAGAGAGACAAAACCTTCAAACTCACATCGTACTTCGCCCTCGAGCGAGTTTGGTCAGACAATCGCCTTACCGTCTCCATATTATGACCAAACACATCGGGCTTTGCAGCAAACACAATGTTCAACAGCTCCTCATTACCGTCAAAGTCGGGTGTCAGAACCTCGATTGTGGTATTGGGATTGGTCGCTCTCACCTCTTCAATCGTCTTTGCCCAATGATGAGCCGACTTGTCAGGCAAGTCATCTCTATCAACAGAGGTTATCACACAGTGTTTTAACTTCATCAAACGCACCGATTCGGCAATCTTTTGAGGCTCTTGTTCGTCCAATGGCAGAGGTCTGCCTGTTTTGGTGGCACAGAACTTACAACTGCGAGTACAAACATCGCCCGAAATCATAAAAGTTGCAGTTCCTATCGACCAACACTGACCTATATTCGGACACTTGCCACTGCTGCAAATGGTATGCAACTTGTTTAGTTCTACAATCTTTTTCACCTTGGGATAGTTTTCCCCTGTTTCAAGTTTTATTTTCAACCACTCGGGTTTGCGTTCTGTGTTACTCATCTGATTTTGTGTTTGTTTTTTGTTTCTATTTCAAATATTCTCCCGACAATATTTTGGTATATGCTTTCTCTGCGGCAAGCTGTTCTGCCGACTTGATTGAATAATTCACCGCACTTTCGAGCGGTTTGCCTGCAATGCACACCTGAACGGTGTAATGCTTTCGGTGATGTATCTCTTCGACCGAAAGAGTTTCAAAGCTGACGGGCTTTCTGTTCTTCTGACCCCACGCAATCAACTTTCCCTTATAGTTCCATGCCATGTTTTCCAACTCGTCCAAGTCCATATAAGTCGAAAAGAGCTTCTTGGTAAGAGCCTTATAAGTAAAGTTGTAGCCTTGGTCAAGATACAATGCTCCCACCAAAGCCTCAAAAGCATTTCCGTCCATAGAAACAAACTGTCCTTCGCCCAATCCTCCCCTGCTGTACTCAATCAAGTCAGACAAACCAATCTTGGTAGAAAGTTTGTTGAGCGTTACCCTGCTCACCATCTTTGAACGCATTTCGGTAAGAAAGCCTTCCCCCTTGTGAGGATACTTTCTAAAAAGATATTCTCCCACAATAGTACTCAGCACCGTGTCGCCAAGGTATTCCAAGCGTTCGTTATTGAGTTTGTGTCCCTTGGTATCTTTGTGAGAACGAGAGCGATGAATGAGGGACAATCTATAAATAGAAATATTCTTGGGCTTACACCCAAGAATATTCTTCAAAAATCTTCTTAACTCTTCGTCTTCGCTGTTTTGTTTGAACCACGGAAAGCGAATCATGTTCTGAGTTATGTTTCCTATTTTGCTTTTCTGAAAGCAAGGCAGGCGTTATGTCCTCCAAATCCGAAGGTATTACTCAATGCTGCCTCTATATCTCTTTCCTGAGCCTTGTTGAATGTATAATTCAAGTCAGGCAACTGTTCATCGTCCGTAAAGTGGTTGATAGTCGGAGGAACGATTCCGTTCTTTATTGCCAACACTGTGGCAATCGCCTCTATCGCACCGGCAGCACCAAGCAAGTGTCCTGTCATCGACTTTGTGGAGTTGATGTTGATGTTCTTCGCATTCTCTCCGAACAACCTGCTGATAGCTTGGATTTCTGCCACATCGCCAAGCGGAGTTGATGTTCCGTGAGTATTGATGTGGTGAATTTGTTCCAACGAAAGACCTGCCTCACGCATTGCCTCACGCATTGCAGCCAATGCACCACGACCTTCCGGATGAGGAGCGGTCATGTGGTGAGCATCTGCGGTAAGTCCCACACCGCAAATCTCTGCATATATCTTTGCACCCCTCGCTTTTGCGTGTTCATACTCTTCCAAAATCAACGCTCCTGCACCTTCGCCCAACACAAAGCCGTCTCTGTCTTTGTCGAAAGGTCTCGAAGCCGTCTTTGGGTCGTCATTTCGTTGTGAAATGGCGTGCATAGAGCTAAAACCACCGATACCTGCTTCCGAAATGGCAGCTTCGCTACCTCCGCACACCATAAAGTCCGCCTTTCCTGTCTTTATGTACATGAAAGCATCGGCAATGGCGTTTGCAGAAGAAGCACAAGCCGACACAGTCGCAAAGTTAGGACCTCTGAGGTCGTACTTTATCGAAATATGTCCTGCACAAATATCGGCAATCATCTTTGGAATGAAGAAAGGACTGAAACGAAGAGCGCCGTCTCCTTTGACGAAACTTGTGATTTCTTCTTGGAAAGTGATGATACCACCAATTCCCGAAGCCCAAATCACACCTGCTCTGTCCTTGTCCAACTTTTCCAAATCAACACCGCAATCCTCCATTGCCTGAGTTGCGGCAACAATTCCATATTGCGAAAATTTATCGTATTTTCTTGCTTCTTTCCTGTCAAAAAATTGACTTGCATCAAAGTCCTTTACCTCACAAGCAAACTGCGTCTTGGCTTGCGAAGCATCAAAATGCGTAATAGGAGCAGCACCGCTCACTCCGCTTATCAAACCTTGCCAATACTGCTCGACATTGTTTCCAATCGGAGTGAGCGATCCCAACCCTGTAACGACAACTCGTCTCATTTCCATAACGAAATGAAATTATTTTGTTGCGTTTTCGATGTATGCAATAGCATCACCAACAGTTGCAATTTTCTCTGCCTGATCGTCAGGAATAGAAATATTGAACTCCTTTTCCAATTCCATGATCAATTCCACGGTATCCAAAGAATCTGCTCCCAAATCACCTGTGAAACTTGCCTCAGGGGTTACTTTTCCTTCTTCTGCGCCTAGCTTATCTACTACGATAGCTATTACTTTTGTTGCAATTTCAGACATATCTATTTAGTTTTTAGTATTAAACCGATTTGCAAAGGAACAAAAAAAACTTGATACGACCAAACAAAAAGCACTCAAAATAATACCCAATCAATATTAAACCTCTGAAAACAAAACCATTAAACCAATCATTTTTTTGCATGAACAAATGGACAAAAACGGCATTTTAGTGCCATAATTGCCCGAAAAGTTATAATTTTGCAGCCGAAAAACGAGAATTTTACGACAATATGAGAAAGAAAATAGCAGTTTTTGCATCGGGAAGCGGCACAAACTTCCAACAAATATGCGAATACTTTCAGTCAAGCGACAAGGCACAGGTAGATATACTTATTGTAAATAAGGAAAACGCCTACGTCAGAGAACGTGCAAAGGCACTCGGTATTGAGCAACGATACTTCACAAGAGAAGACTTTTACAACAGCAACAAGATTGTTGATTTGCTCACTTTGCGAGGTACAGACCTGATTGTCTTGGCAGGTTTTCTGTGGTTAGTTCCCCAAAACCTGCTTGCAGCCTTTCCAAACAAGATAGTAAACATTCACCCTGCCCTGCTGCCTGCCTACGGTGGCAAAGGAATGTACGGACACCACGTTCACCAAGCAGTGATTGCCGCAAGGGAAAGCAAAAGCGGCATAACGATACACTATGTGAACGAACAATATGACAGAGGCGACATTATCTTTCAGGCAGAATGCAACCTCACCGACCAAGATACGGTCGAAACTCTCGAAGAGAAAATCCACCTTTTGGAGAAAGAACACTATCCCAAGGTGATAGACTCCATTCTCTAAGGCACAACACTGCTCTCAAAAGACGAATTGTTCATCATCAAACCTCAAATCAAAACACCAAAGCGGCGTTTTGATTTGATGAAAACGCCTTTTATCAAAACATTTTGATGAAAGTGTCCTGTTTTTTGCTCGTATTTTTCGCCGATTTTGCACTTGTTTTTTTACTCATTTTTCGCTCTAAAAAATCGACTTTTTGATATGCTCGAAAAAAAACGCCGTTTTCTCACCAAAAAAACGCCAATTTTTTCAAAAAAAACGAAGATTTTTTGAAAAAAACGGCGTTTTTTGTGTAAAAATGAGCGATTTGAAAATCAATCACTTACAAAGGCGATTTTTTCGCTTGAAAACGCTCCGAAAAAGTCGGTATTTTTTGCTGAAAAATTCGCTTTTTCGAGTGAAAAAAGTCGCCGTTTTTTCGCAAAATAATTCGGCGTTTTACGAAAATAATTCGGCGTTTTACGAAAATAATTCGGCGTTTTGGCAGAACAAAACGGCGAGTTATTTTGCCAAAATGGCGTTCTATTTTTTCGTTCCTCAGAATTGGAAATATATGAAGGCTTGTATGTCGGAGCTTTTGAACTGATAGAGCAATATGGCGGTCAATATGGCTGCCAAAAGCTGCACTGCAAGGGGTGAAGCGGTGAAGGCTTTTTGCAAAGTGTCTTTGAAGCGTGTCGGAAGCCAGTGAATGACAAACCCCGTGGCAATCAACACAAAGGGTTTCCAATATGAGGCTGACACTGCCATGATTTGCTCCAAGGTGTAGGGAGAAAAAATCTTGGAAATCATCTCAAACGCCGTCAAACTGTCGTCTGCTCTGAAAAATATCCAGCAAAAGCAGACGAAATGGAAGGTAACAAGCAGAGAAACGAACCTCAACAGCGGCTTTGTGTCAAAACCATTTGTCAGCTTGTGCAACAGCTTGTCGAAAATCAGAGCCAATCCGTGCAATCCGCCCCAAATGACAAAGCGAACGTTTGCTCCGTGCCACAATCCGCCGATAAGCATGGTCAGAAACAAATTCAGATAGCGTCTGAACGTACCCTTGCGGTTGCCTCCGAGGCTTATATATAGGTAATCCCTCAACCAAGATGACAGACTTATGTGCCAGCGTCTCCAAAAGTCGGTGATGTTGTGCGATTTGTAAGGAGAGTTGAAGTTAATCGGCAAACGGAAGCCAAGCAACAGTGCAATGGCTATCGCAATGTCGGTATATCCCGAAAAATCACAGTAAATCTGCAAAGTATAACCATACATCGCCATGAGGTTTTCAAACGACGAATACATAGAAGGCATATCGAACACCCTGTCCACAAAGTTTATGCTGATATAGTCCGAAATGACTATCTTCTTTATCAGACCTTTGAGAATGAAAAACACGCTCCACGAAAATTCTTCTTTGGAAAGCGAGTAGGGTTTGTCCAACTGTGGCAAGAAGTCTTCGGCTCTGACAATCGGACCTGCAACAAGCTGGGGAAAGAAGCTGAGGTAGAACGCAAAATCGACAAACGAGGGTTGTTTTGCAATCTTTCGGCGATATATGTCGGCAAGGTAGGAGATTGCCTGAAAGGTATAGAACGAAATTCCGACGGGAAGGACAATCTTATCGACCGAAAAGCTCGTTCCGAACGTACCGTTGGCAAACAAAGCCGGCAGATTGACAACCTGCAACGACGCTCCAAAGCAACCGTTGAGTATATCGACAATGAAATAGGCGTACTTGAAGTAAAAAAGCAAGAGAAGATTGACCGTAATTCCTATGGCGAGAGTGGTTTTTCTGCCTTTTGTGCTTTTTTGTCGGAAGAGCAGAGAGCCAAAACCGTAAGTCAAAAGCGTGGTAACCAAAAGCAGAAACACAAACAGACCGCTCGAAAGATAGTAAAACACAAAGCTCACCAACAAAAGGTAGAAATGTCTTGCGGCAAGCCTGTTTTTTATTGGCAAATAGAAGATTAACACCACCGCAAAGAACACCCAGAACAACGCCTGAGTGAACAACAGCGGACTATCTTGCGAAAAGGTCAGTAAATTCATCTTTGCTCTTTCTGTCTTTCAAGTATTTTCTTTCTGCGAGCTTATACGGAAGAAATCGGACTATGTTTTGCAAAAAGCAAACTTTTTTGTCATTTTTCCAAAACACGACCCCGAACCACCAAAACAAAAACAAAATTTGTGCGATTTTTGAATGCAAAAGGTTGATTGAAGAAGAAAAGTTCTTATCTTTGTATGCAGAAATAACGAACAACAAAACAAACAAAAGAACAGAAAATAGAGAAGACAGAAAACAGATAGTTTGATAATAAATTGAGCTTTAAGCTCTTATTCTCGTTGAAAGAAAACCGCCAATTTTCAAATCACCTAAGGGAATAAGCAGCGAAAGGTTCGCGTCTTAGGGCGTGAACCGTTTTGTGCTTATTTTAGGTGTAGGTTCTTGGCGGTACCTCTTCAACAATAAGCAAATGCAAAGCGGTTTCGCCTTTTTTTGTTTAGTCCGAATCGGAGTTTAGGGTTTCAAATCCAAACACCGATAAATTATGGCAAAGAACGAAAACCTACACAAAGCAAAAAAAGCAAAAGCAGACGAGTTTTACACCCAATTATCCGACATCGAAAACGAGTGTAAGCACTATAAAGAACACTTCAAGGGCAAAACAATACTCTGCAACTGCGATGACCCACGCGTAAGCAACTTTTTCTTTTACTTTTCTCAGAACTTTGAATACTTGGGCTTGAAAAAGCTGATTGCAACCTGCTACAAAAATCAAGACATCAACCTTTTCAGCGAGGGAAAGACCGAAAAGGCAGTCTATATAGTCTATGAGGGAGACAAAAACGGCAATCACAAGGTTGATGAAACCGAATTGGAAATAAAAGAACTGCAAGGCGACGGCGACTTTCGCAGCAAAGAATGTGTCGAACTGCTGAAACAAGCCGACATTGTGGTAACCAACCCTCCTTTTTCCCTATTCAGAGAATACGTTGCCCAACTTATAGAATATGACAAGAAGTTTTTGATAATAGGACATCAAAATGCAATAAAATACAAGGAGATATTCAGACTACTAAAAGAGAACAAGATTTGGTTAGGTTATGGATTTAAGGGCGGAGCTGGGCATTTCATATCCAAATATCAGGACATTGCAACAGCAGGAGACCATAGAGAGGGAATGATACGAGTTTCGGGAGTTACTTGGTTTACTAATTTGGAACACGACAAAAGACATGAAAAACTTATTCTTTACAAAGAATACAATCCCGAGCAAAATCCAAATGAATATCCCAAGTATGAAAATTACAATGCCATAGAAGTAAGCAAGACAAAAGATATTCCGATGAATTACGATGGTGTTATGGGAGTACCTATTACCTTTATGGACAAATATAATCCGGAACAATTTGAAATAATCTGGACAACAGACAGAGGAGGCGACGGAATGCTTGAGCATCTTAAACTGCCACACTCACGTTATGACGCTCCTGTTGTAGCAGGTAAAGGTTTGTATTCAAGAATATTCATTAAAAAGAAATAGAAAGCAGCAATGGAGATAGAATTACACAAGATTAAAATCAGAGATTTGGTCGCAGGTTATAAGGACAGCAACGAAGAGGGTGTTGTCGGTTGGAATGGAAGGCTTAATATCAGACCCAAGTATCAGAGAGAGTTTGTTTACAAAGACAAACAGAGAGATGCGGTTATCGATACGGTAAGCAAGGAGTTTCCTTTGAACGTTATGTATTGGGTAAAGTGCGGCGAAGAAGAGTATGAGGTGCTTGACGGACAGCAAAGGACTATAAGTATCTGCCAATATATCAATGGCGACTTCTCTTTCGACATGAGGTATTTCCACAACTTGCAAGACGATGAGAAAAACAAGATTTTGGATTACGAACTCATGGTTTACTTTTGCGAAGGTACGGAGAGCGAGAAGTTGAAATGGTTTCAGACTATCAACATTGCAGGCGAAAAACTTACCGAACAGGAAATTCGCAATGCTGTTTACTCGGGTTCGTGGGTCAGCGATGCAAAACGCTATTTCAGTAAAACGAATGCTCCGGCTTATGGCTTGGGTGGAGAATATATGAGCGGAAGTCCTATTCGCCAAGACTACCTTGAAACAGCCATTTCGTGGATTAGCAAAGGCAATATCGAGACTTATATGGGTAATCACCAACATGACCCTAACGCAAACGAACTTTGGTTATACTTTCAGAGCGTCATTGCATGGGTAAAAGCCACTTTCCCGACATACAGAAAGGAGATGAAAGGTTTGGATTGGGGATTGTGGTACAACAAATTGAAGGATAAACCTCTTGACTCGACAAAATTGGAAGCAGAAGTAAGTCGCCTGATGCAAGATGAAGATGTTACAAGTCGCAAAGGCATATATGAATATCTTTTATTCGGAGATGAAAGACACCTAAGCATAAGAGCATTTCGCGATAGCGATAAACGATACGCCTATGAGAGCCAATTAGGAATCTGTGTTAAGTGTGGAGAACATTTTGCTATTGAAGAAATGGAAGCAGACCACATTATACCATGGTCAAAAGGTGGAAAAACCGACAAAGACAACTGCCAGATGCTTTGCAAACAATGCAACAGACGCAAAAGTAATAAATAAAAAGAAGTAATATGGAAGAGAACGAGGAATTGTTAGAACAAGCAGAGAGCCTTAGTAAAGATATAATTCACATAAAGTATATTGAAGAAAACTATGAACAGGCATTGGATATTGAACTCAAATGTTTGGAAAACTATTTGAAAGTTTACGGAAAATATCACAAGAAAGTATTGCGTGTACACGAGGAATTATTTGTCACTTATGCTTTTTTGAATAATACAACTCAAGGCTTGGTTCACGAAAAAGAAGCAATAGAGATTTCTGAAAAGGTTTTCGGAGAAGACCATATGCACACTGCAAATCTGTATAGTGGGTTCGGTCAATGCACTTGTTGTCGAGGAAACATTGAAGAGGGAATTGAGTACTTAAAGAAAGGATTTGCAATTATAGAAAAAGAATTAGGAGAAGAGCATAAGAAGACTAAAAGACTGAAAAGCCTTATTGAAAGAGCGGAAAAAGGAGAAGAAATCAATTGGTGTAAAGAATAAAACGACAGGTTATCATCTCTGAAAACATAGTTACCCAATTCATGCGAGTGAACCGAGTAACTATGTTTTTTCTTTGCTCAATCCGTCAAATCCTTTTGGTATTTCATTTTTATCTGTTGGCGTAAGAGAAAAACGGATTGGCTACTACCGAAAATGCTTTGGCAGATTGGTGAAGTGGTTTGATAATTAACTAAAACAGATTGGCAACTCCGGGAAGCTAAATAAAAAAAGAAGCAACCATTTTCGTAGTCGCTTCTTTTGTTTGTGGGAGTACAAGGATTCGAACCTAGGACCCTCTGCTTGTAAGGCAGATGCTCTAAACCAGCTGAGCTATACTCCCTCTCAAAGTTTGGAACTATCGTCTCTCTTCTCTCATCTCACCGCTCCTGTGTTCCTCCCTTGTTTGCGTTTGCAAAGATACAGCCTTTTTTTGAACCTGCCAAATTTTTTGGCAACTTTTTCTGCATTTTTATATCTGCACGCCGTATTTTTGGGTTGAAATTTGCCCGTTTTCATAGGCTTTTTCGCCATTCAGATAGGTCGCAACTATCTTGTTATCAAACGTTTCACCCTCAAAAGGCGACCATGCACATTTGGAGAACAAATTTTCCTTTGAAATTGTCGTTTTTTTGTCGGGATTTATCAGCACAAAGTCGGCAAAACAGCCTTTTTTGATGTATCCCCTATCCTTAATTTGGAATAAATCGGCAGGATTGTGTGCCATTTTTTGCACTATTTGAGGCAAAGTTATCTCGTTTTGCTTTGCCAACTGCAACATAACAAGCAAGGAATGTTGAAGCGTAGGTATTCCCGAGGGAGCTTCAAAGTAGGGCTTTTGTTTTTCTTCCCATGTGTGGGGAGCGTGGTCGGTTGCAATGATGTCTATCTTGTCTGTTCTGAGAGCTTCCCTCAGGGCGTCTCTGTCTTGGCGTGTCTTTACGCTCGGATTGCACTTTATAAGGTTGCCATAGTGAGCAAAATCCTCATCGCAAAACCACAGATGTACGGGTGAGACTTCGCAGGTGATGTGTTTGTGCTTCATGTCGCCTTGGTCAAAGAGCGAGAGTTCTTCTTTGGTCGAAAGATGTGCCACATGAAGGTGCGTCGAGTGCTTTCGTGCCATCTGTACTGCAAAAGAGGTGCTTTGGAAGCAGGCTTGCTTTGAGCGAATGAGCGGATGGAGACTTGCAGTTGCCCTGCTGCCATATTCGCTTTTGTATTGTGCAAGGTTTTGTCTTATTATGGTTTCGTCTTCGCAGTGTGCCGAGATGATTTTGTCGCCAATCGAGAAGAGTTTTTCCAAACTCTGTTCGCTGTTTACGAGCATATTGCCTGTTGAAGAGCCGAGAAAGAGTTTCAATCCGCAACACTCTTGTCTCGAAACTTCCTTTGCCTGCTCGCAGTTGTCGTTTGTCAAACCAAAATAGAAGCCATAGTTGCAGTACATCTTCTCTTTGGCAAGCGAGAGCTTCTCTCTGAGGTGTTCGATAGTTGTGGTTGCAGGATTGGTGTTTGGCATTTCCAACACTGTTGTAACTCCTCCGGCAAGTGCTGCACGGCTTTCGCTTTCCATGTCTGCCTTATATTCCATTCCGGGCTGACGAAAATGGACGTGAACGTCAATAATTCCGGGCAGAAGCAACAATCCGCTGCAATCAATCGTCTCTATACCAAAAGGCAAATCGGATAAAGGCTCCGTGCTTACTGCCTCTATCCGATTTGATTTTGTCAATACGTTTGCGTATTGAGCTTTGCCTTGATTGACTACCAAGGCGTTTGCAAAATATCTGTACATTATTCTTTTGATAGTTCGTCTTCAACTTCTGCAGCTATGGTTTGATCGACCAAAATCCTGCCGCAGTATTCGCAAACGATGATTTTCTTGTGCATTTGTATGTCCATTTGGCGTTGATGTGGGATTTTGTTGAAGCAACCGCCGCAAGCATCTCTATCGACGGTAACTACAGCCAAACCATTTCTCGCATTGGAACGTATTCTCTTGAATGCAGTGAGGTATCTCTCCTCTATGAGTTTCTCATTCTCCTCTGCCTTTGCCAAAAGCTGCTTTTCCTTCTCTTCTGTCTCCCTTATAATCTCGTCAAGCTCCGACTTCTTAACTTCTAAGTCCTTTACCTTATCCTCATACACCTCTGTATATTTCTCAATCTCCGCTTTGTAATTCTCGATGTTGGCTTTGTACTCTCTGATTTTCTTTTCGCAAAGCTGCTTCTCCAAATCCTGAAACTCTATCTCCTTTGCAAGAGATTCATACTCGCGATTGTTTCTCACGTTGTTCTGTTGGTCGGTGTATTTGGCAATAAGGGTGTCGCATTCCTGCATTTTCAACTTCTTTTCCTCTATCATGGATTCGCAAGAAGCTATTTCGTCTTTGAACTTGCCTATTCTGGTTTTCAAACCTTCGGTTTCGTCCTCCAAGTCTTGAACTTCCAACGGCAGTTCTCCTCGTATTATTCTGATTTTGTCAATTTGTGAATCGATTTGTTGCAGTCTGTAAAGGGCAATCAATCGTTTTTCTACCGCCAAGTCCGCCTCTTCGTTTTTGACTACGGGCTTTGGGGCTTCTGTTTCTTTCACTTTCTTTGCCATATCTATGTTTTTGTTTTTATTAAATCCTATTGTTCAGAGACTTTTTACCCGATTGGGCAAATCATCGCAAAATAAGGGTACAAAATTACAAAAGTTTTTTGATATGATTGAAACAATGTGCTGTTTTATTAGGGCTTCGCTTTCAAAATGTCCTATATCTGCAAGTACAATCCTGCCTTCGGCATCGAGGAAATCGTGATATTTCAAATCTCCCGTAAGGTAACAGTCTGCTCCTTTTTCGATTGCAAGAGATATAAACTCGCTTCCGCTTCCCGAACAGAGAGCTACGCTTTTTATCTGCTCTTTTCTGCCCTCCACATACCTTATATATGGATTGGAAAGAGCGTCTTTGACTTTCAAAAGGAAGGTCTCTGTTTCCAAAGGCTCGGGTAGAAAACCCATTCCGCCAATTCCGAAATATCTCGGGTCGGATTGCAGAGCATTAAACGGCTCAAAGTTCTCCAAACCTATGGTTTTGGCAAGCAGAGTGTTCGCTCCGTCTTTTGCCGCATCAAGATTGGTGTGAGAAGAATAGAGACTTATATTGTTGGCAAGGGCTTTGAGAACGGTTTTTGCAACATTGTTTTGAGGCAAAAGGCTCTTCAAACCTCGAAAGACCAAGGGGTGATGTGATATAATGAGGTTGCAACCCCTCTCTATGGCTTTGTCGATAACTTGTTCGCTCACGTCCAAGCACACAAACACGCCCTTGCAAACCTCATCTTTGCTTCCGCAAAAAAGACCTGCATTGTCATAATGCTCTTGGAACGAAAGCGGTGCAATAGTTTCAAGAAGGTCTGTAATATCTCCTATTTTTATTTCCATATTCTCTCAAACGCTTCTATGGATTCACTGTTCTAAATCCTCTCGGTTCTGCTATTTCTATCGAGATTTCTCTTCCTATTGCAGGGTGTCGGAAAGATATTCCGTTCATACATATCTTTGAGAAATTGTTTGCCATTGCTGTTCTGTCAAAGTCGCAATCTGCCACAATAGGATTGCCGATTTCGTTAAAAAAAGCTCTGCAATCTTGCATCGTTCCCTCGCTCTGCCGCACTTCAAGCACCGAAAGGCTTTCGTCTTTGAGGCTTATCTGCTCTGCCAAGCGGTACTTCAAGCTCACAACCCTGCCACTGCCTTTGAGAATATAGTTGTTGAAGCGTCCGTTATTCCCTTTGAGTAAATCGTTTCTTACAATGCAGACATATTGTTTTGTTATTTTGTTCCACATTGCCGATACGGCTGCGGCAGAACGCTTGTCCCTTGCAAGAACACACAATCCCGAGTCATAATCTCCCACTTGGCACACCGGAAACACCGACTGACCATCACCATATTTGCGTTTCAAGTATGATTTTGTCATGCTGCAAACCGTCTTTCCTTTGTAAGAGACTTCCGAAATAAACTTTACTCCGCACGACTTGTTCACCACAATCAGGTTTCTGTCCTCAAAAATAATCGGAAGGTCGGTTTTCTGTTTTGATACGCCCTTTCCTCCCGAATACTTTGTGTATTCGATGCTTTCACCCTTCCTTATGAGCATTTCCAAGCTCTTTACGGTCGCTCCTTTGTAGCTTATGCAACCATACATTATCATTTTCTTCAACTTGGTAACAGAAGTTTCGGGAAATGTTGTCCCAAGCAATTTCAACAAGTTACAGTCTTCTTTTGCCGTTATCTTCATATTTTTCTGTTTATCAACCTGCAAAAATACGTTTTTTTTGAGTAACTTCGCACCATTAAACCAATGATATTGCTATGTCAATTATTGTAAACGACCTTACAAAGGTATATGGAAAGCAAAAAGCCTTGGACAATGTCTCTTTGTCCATTGGAGATGGTGAGATTGTGGGATTGCTCGGACCAAATGGTGCAGGCAAATCGACAATGATGAAGATACTGACCTGTTTTATTCCTCCTACTTCGGGTGAAGCGAAGGTATGCGGCTATGATATTTTCGATAATCCGATGGAGATAAAGAAATCGGTGGGCTATCTGAGCGAACAAAATCCTCTATATATGGATATGTATGTCAGAGAGTTCCTTTTGTTTGTGGCAGGAGTGCATAAGATAGAGCGAAAACTCCGCAGAGACAGAGTGGAAGAAATAATCAGCCTTACAGGTCTTGAAAAAGAAGCAAACAAAAAGATAGAAGCTCTGAGCAAAGGCTACAAACAGCGAGTTGGCATAGCACAAGCGTTGATACACGACCCCAAAGTACTCATTCTTGACGAACCTACAACAGGATTAGACCCCAACCAACTTGTGGAAATACGAAACCTCATCAAACAGATTGGCAAAACCAAAACAATACTTCTTTCAACCCACATAATGCAAGAAGTAGAAGCGGTATGTTCGCGAGTAATCATCATCAACAACGGACGATTGGTTGCCGATGATGAGACCAAACACCTTGCAGAAGGCGGCAGTTTGGAAAAGACATTCAGGGAAATAACTGCAAACATCTGATGAATCGGTTGCAGCTTGTTTTGCTTTTCCTTTTTGCAATCGCACCACTTACAAGCACTGCTCAACCAAAAGAGTTGAAGCAGTACTCGTTTATCGACTACAAAGCAAACAAAATAGACTACTACGGCAGCTCTTTCAACTCTTTCAAAAAGCTATACAACAAATTTGTATCTCCAATCAAGAAAGGCAAAGGGCAGGTGCATATACTGCATATTGGAGACTCTCACCTGCAAGCCGACTTTTTCAGCGGAAGAGCAAGAGCCGACTTTCAAACAATACTTCCCGGGCTGCAAGCATCAAGAGGCATGGTAAGTCCATACACAAACGGCTGTCCCGACAGCTACAAACTCTCTTACAGTCCGCAGTGGAAGCACCACAACATACTCTCAAACACCCCCCGACACAACACTTTCTTTGCCAATACCGTAAGCACCGACGCCCAAAGTGCCGAAATCACCATAGAAGTAAACAATCGCAACCCTGTGAAATACGACTTCAACGACCTGAGAATTTATCATTCTCCTCTGAAAGACGGCGACGAAATAAGCATAGACTATCCCTCATATACCAAACGGCACAACGAAAACGGCTATACCCTTTTTTCGCTCAACGGCTACACAGACAAAATCACCATAAGAGTAAACAAATCGAGCAATGACACGTTGTACATCTATGGATTTTACTTTGACAGCGGCGATGCGGGAGTTGTATATAATGCAACCGGAGTAAACTCTGCCGAAGCCCGACACTACATCAACACCGACAACGATGCAATACTCAAAACACTGCATTTGGACTTGATTATAATAAGTCTCGGCACAAACGATTGCTACGAACCCGGCGGAGTAAAGACCTTTGAACAAAATATGGAAACCCTGATAACAAAAATAAGAACAGAGCTGCCCGAAGTGGCAATCCTTCTGACCACACCTTCCGACTGTTGGTACAAACGCAAACAAATAAACCAAAATATGCAACAAGCCTGCGAGCAAATCAAAAAAGTAGCACAAAAAACCAACTGTGCAGTATGGGATTGGTACAGCATAATGGGCAAAAAGGGCTCTTCGACAAAGTGGGAACAAGAAAAACTAATGCAAAAAGATAAAGTACATCTGACACTCTCAGGTTATTATTTACAAGGAGATATGATGTACAACGCACTATGGGAAGAGATAGAAAAGTCCATTTTCATGCGATAAAGTTTTGCTCACTTTGAAATAAAGTCATACCTTTGCAAAAGATTTTTTAGCGTAATAAAGTCTAACACATTAAAAACGTAAGATTATGGTAAAAGTAGCGATTAACGGATTCGGTCGTATCGGCAGAGTCTCATTTAGGAACATACAAAGAAAAACAAATGTCGAAGTTGTGGCAATCAACGACTTGACCGATGCAGCAACACTTGCACACTTGTTGAAGTACGACTCTGTTCACGGCAGATTTGACGGAGAAGTAAAAGCAGAAGGCGAGTATTTGGTGGTAAACGGTAAGAAGATACGCGTTTATTCTGAGAAAGACCCTGAACAACTACCTTGGGGAGAACTCGGAATAGACATAGTAATCGAATCGACCGGTCATTTCAAGACCAAAGCCTTGATGACAAAGCACATCAAAGCAGGAGCAAAGAAAGTAATCTTGACAGTACCTGCAGACAAGGCAGAGGACGTAGATGCAACCGTTGTTTTGGGAGTAAATGACAACATCTTGACAAAAGAAATGACCTGTGTGTCAAATGCTTCTTGCACAACCAACTGTTTGGCACCTATTGCCAAGGTATTGAACGACAACTTTGGCATCAAGCGTGGTTTGATGAACACCGTTCACTCTTACACCAACGACCAACACATCTTGGATTTGCCTCACAAAGATTTGAGAAGAGCAAGAGCAGCAGCTTGTTCAATCATACCAACTTCCACAGGAGCAGCAAAGGCGGTGGGCTTGGTAATTCCCGAATTGGCAGGCAAATTGCACGGATTGTCGATGAGAGTTCCTACACCTGACGGTTCAGTTGTTGATTTGACCGTAGAGTTGGAAAAGAACGTAACAGTAGAAGAAGTAAATGCAGCAATGAAAGCAGCAGCAGAAGGTCCGATGAAAGGTATCTTGGAATACGTTGAAGACCCTATCGTAAGCTGCGACATAGTTGGCAACACACACTCTTCAATCTTCGACTCGAAGCTCACAATGGTAATGGACGGCAACTTTGTAAAGGTTGTTTCTTGGTACGACAACGAGAACGGATACTCAAACAGAGTGTGCGACTTGGCAGAAAGATTGGCAAAACTAATCTAACTTGCCCAAAGAAAATAACAAAACGGCGTATCGTCAAAGCGGTACGCCGTTTTATTATACCCTCTTGCCAATTCATTTCATAAATTCACCTCCAAAATACCCCAAAGGCAGCAGTTCGGACTTAAATTCTAAAAAACTTGGCATGGCGTTTCATTTCTACAACACTGCAAAAATAGTGCTTTTCGGAAATATATCATGATTTTTGAGTGCTTTTTGCTCAAAAAAACCAACCAAAAATCTGCGTTTGACAGTTTTGAGTTTCCTTGTAACTGCTTCCAATCTCAAATCAGAGAGCGGCTTGTTGCAAGGCGGAAGAAAGGTTTACTTGTCCTGCTTTTTGGCAGAGCGTACTTGTTCGGTTGTTATGATGTTGTTCATTATCGCATACAGCACCAAAGCTGCCGAAGAGTGTATGTTGATTTTCTTGGCTATGTTTTTGCGGTGAGTGGCAACGGTATTTGCAGATATGCAAAGACTATCGGCAGTTTCTTTGTTGCTCATTCCCATGGCAATGCAGCCTACAATCTCTTTTTCTCTCTCGCTCAAAGTGTTGTCATTCTCTTCCGAGCGGGTTTGATTGAGCTTCCTGCTTCCCGAGGCTTCAATCCGCCTGACCTGTTCGACAAAAAGAGTGGTCTCCATCTTGCAATGGCAGGTCAAATCCTCCTCCAAGGTAAAGATGTCGTAAAGAAGAGAGTTCAACAACATATCATCGGCATTTGTATCGTAGAACTTGATTATCAGCTCTCTGAGTTCGGCCAACTTTTTCTCTATCGGGCTTCGGTGCATCAAGCTCATGTCTATGGCAACAGGCTTTACGGACTTTCCTCTCAACAAAGCATCGATGTAAGGGAAGACCTCCTTTTCTTCTTTCTCCATGTGCTTCTTGACGTATAGAGCATACTCGTCAAAGAACTTCAATATCATGAACGCCAACTCGTTATCTGTCAGACTACCGACAGCTTCTATGAGTTTTTTCCTTATTGTGGGGAACAAATAATCAAGATAGTACTTGTGCGAATTTTGCAAATAGCCGAGCAAACACTCAATCGAAAGATTGACCGCAGGGTCATAGAACCTCACAGCCTTGGTATGGAAGTTCAAGACCGCCAAAACAGTATTGCAATCCAACGATTTTTCTTGGCAAATCTGCCTTATCGTCCTGTCCCCGAAGCCGCAACCAATTCCGAAACGAGCAATCACGCACAACAGCTCCGGCGTTTGGCATATCACATCGTACAACTTATCATTTTCACAACAGTATCCTTTCATCTCTTTTCAACTCTTCTATTAAAATACCCTTTTTGCGGTATTGCCCACACAGGCAAATGACACTAATTTTGCAGTGTAAAAATTTGTAAGTCGTTTCTAAAATTTTAATTGTTCCTTCAAATTCGGAGGCGGAATGGTAACGGGGTTTGACCATTCCGCTTCTTTTTTGTGCAAAGATATGAAAAAAAAGAATATTATAACCAACCTGTAACTCGATATTTGTTCTGCACAATAGCTTATCTTGTCCAAATAAACAATTTTCTGCAAATCGAAAAGCAAACCGCTGTTTTTGGCTTGGGCAAAACGCCGATTTAGGAAAATAACTCGCCGTTTCAGACGAATAAAACGCCGTTTTATTTTGCCAAAACGGCGTTTTTTTCAAGGCTTTTTCAAGCAAAAAAATCGCTCTTGTAAGTAGTTGATTTTCAAATCGCTCATTTTTACACAAAAAAAACGCCGTTTTTTTCTGAAAAATCTTCGTTTTTTTGAAAAAAAATTGGCGTTTTTTTGGTGAGAAAACGGCGTTTTTTTCAAGAGACTGAAAACGTCTTTTCAGAAAGCTTCTATTTCGCTCAAAAAACATCAGAAAATAATTCAATCATTTTTGTAGAAGAATTTGTCATTGAACAATAATTTTGTATCTTTGTAGCGTCAATGGGAATTTTTTCAAACCAAATCAATATGAAAACACCAAAGATTTTTCTATTAGCATTGCTTGCTTTTGCAAGTGTCGAGTGTTTCTCTCAAAATTATGGAGATGAGTATTTGGAAAGGATATGTTTCCCATCGGCTTTTTCTACTTGCAGAACATTGCCAGTTTCAGAGGGTGGCATTTGGAATACGAATGCGAATATAATTATCCGTCCCGTATTAAACGCAGGAGACACCATTACTGATATAGAACAGTTCTATCTTTGTGATTCCATTGTAAGATTAGCAGGTATTGCCTGCTTAGGTGGTAATAGTGATACGCTTATGTCTTTGAGATTAAGGGATGTTTTAAGCGACACTATTATTACTTCAGTGTATAGACCTTTTTTTAATCAAGTTATAGTACACTCTTCAGATGATGCAGAAATCCATATTCTTGAGTATTTGTTTGATGATGTGATAATGGTAAACAGAGATTTTTCTCTTTCGCTATGGTTTCCTGAGGAGTTCTATGAAGAAGGTGCAAACATATACAGCCATAGTTGGATGGTTGCGGCTCTTGATTTTGCGTACTTCAACAGAAACCCGCAAACGGGAGAGGTTACGTCTTGCCACTCTGAAAAAACGCCTATGGTAAGATATACTGACGGCACTACAAAACCATTCTTGCAAATGTTGCAAGAGATAGGTCAAGCTCCGTATGCCGAGCAGCTGCATATTGAACGTGGTTGGTATTGTGATGTTTTATATTTCCCAATCTTTGCAGAGCCGGGTGAGGAAGGCGAAGGTGAGGGTGGCAATTCGGCTGTGGTCGATGTGAATTTGGAGAGTTACACTTCGCTATATCCAAATCCTGCAAACGAGAGCGTGAATGTTGTTTGTTCGTACAAGATTAAGGACTATGCACTTGTTGATGCAGCGGGTCGTGAAGTCCTTTCGGGCAAATGCAATGCCAACAGCATGGCTTTGGACGTCTCTTCCTTGCAAAAAGGCGTTTACTTCATAAGAATTCAAACCGCCAAAGGCGAGGTCAAAAAGAAACTGTTGGTAGGATAGAGTGGTATTTGACTATATCTGGATTTTGGAAACAAAGTTTGCGACTTCGTTGTGGTAGTCTCTGCTAACTGACTGCTTTACTTTGAGCATCAGTTTCAAAATCATCTTGTCGAAGAACTTCATGTCTTCCAACTTAAACTCTCCTTCAAAGAATTTGAGTTGCTCTGCCGAGGCTCTGAGTTCGGGAGGGTAGGTAGTTTCCAACTCTTTGTCGGCATTTGCCTTGTCCATTCCGCACACAAATAGAGAGCAATGGTGTTTTGCCAAGGCTTCTTTGTTCGTATCGCAAAACGCAACGACGCTTGCTCGCGGCTTTCCTGCATAGACCGACGTGCCTATGATGATATGGTCATAGCTATTCAAGTTGGGCTTTTCGCCTTTGTCCAAACAAAAGAGGTCAAAGGTGGTGTTGCTGTCCGAATGTTCGGCAATGGTTTCGCAGATTTTCTTCGTCGTGCCATATTTGGAAGAATAGACGACGGCTATTGCTGTTTGTGTCATGGGATATTGGTGTTTTGATGCTTTGTTTTGTCGGTGTAAGATGTGATTGTGTTTACAGTTTGCTTATCTCTTGTTGAAGATTGTCGAGAAACAAGGCTGCCTGCATTCCGTCCATCTGCACATGATGAAATTGAAACGAGATAGGAAGCAGGGTTTTGAAGCAATGTTTTCTGTATTTGCCCCACAAGAGCATAGGGTTGGAGAATTTGTCGGTGTATTGATTGACAATAGTGTCCAATTCGGTCTGTATCATTGCCGAAGTGCCTATTATCATGCTGTCTTCTATGAAAGTACTTTGACATTCTTCTTTTGCCCGGGTGGTAAGCGTGGTATAATCGGTGCTGAATTGATGCAAATCTTCGCTAAATGGTATATCGCAAGAGTTGATGCCGCCTGATTTGTTCTGCACTATGGTATTGATTGCAAGGCTGTCGTAGCTAAACAGCCTGCCTTTCTCGGGTAAGATGTAGAACTCTTGCAAGGGGCTTGCTGCCTTGCCGATTGCCCAACACATAAGCATATTGAAACTCATTTGATGCTTCTTGCCATAGCGGACAAGTCGGCTTACATTCATCGTTTTTGTCATGGTAACCATGGGCATAGGGGAAGAAATCCACATCTCGAAGGCGGCTGAACGATTGGTGTGCTGCGGCTGTATTTCTGTTTTCATGTTTTTGGTTTTGTGTTGTCGGGTGATGTTTGTAAGGCTTCTTCTGCTGTCTGATTGTTATTTCCAAAGCATGAAAAGGCTGCCTGCTGTTATCAACACAGCTCCTATTATCACCTTGGGGCTTGCAGGTTCTTTGAGGAAAACAAATGCCAAAAGTATGGTAATCACTACACTCAGCTTGTCAATCGGTGCTACTCTCGACACTTCTCCGCTTTGGAGTGCCTTGAAATAGAAGAGCCACGACAAGCCTGTGGCTATTCCCGAAAGTATAAGGAAAAGCCATGTGTGCCGATTGATGTCTTTAATCATGCTTTGCTGACGGGCAAAAAAGACTATTCCCCATGTGAGTAGCAGGATAATTGTTGTTCGGATTGCCGTTGCAAGGTTTGAGGGAACGTCTCTCACTCCAATCTTGGCAAAGATGGCTGTAAGGGCGGCAAAAAGTGCCGAAAGGATTGCATATATCTTCCACATAACTTTAAGGTATAAAAAACGAGGCTTGCAAATCGTCGTTTGCAAGCCTCGTCATCAATGAAATCAAATTAGTATTCCCACATATCTTCTTCCATATTGAACAAAAGTTCTTTTATTCTTTCGGACTCTGCCAAGGCATCTGCTCCTTGCAGGTAGTCTTTTATGGAACGGTTGAATGTGTTTGTCGCTCTGATTATGTAGCTGTCGAAAATTCTTTTCTGGAATATGTCGTCATAAGAACGTCTTGCCTTGTCGTTCTGAGGATTATAGACTTCGGAGTTGGCAAGCAACAATCTGACTTCGGGGTCGTTGTATCTAATCCAGCCCAACGCCAAGGTCTGAACGTCTCCCTCCGACTTCTCGTACGAAGCAACCAAAGAAAATCCTATAATTCTGACATCTTCGACCGTTCTGTTCTTGTCGAAGAACCAATCTTCTTTTATTCTCAACTGCTCTGCACTCTCGAAGTTTGCAGGAACAAAAATAGAAGTGTCTCTCGTTATTTCCATTCCATCGACATCGTAGTCTATCAAGGTTTCTGTTCTTGTTGTTCCAAACTTTGACTTATATTCCGTCCAATTTGTTATTTCCTGAGTAAACATATCGTCTTCGAAAGCTCTGATACGTCCTTCGGTCAATGCTTCGTCCAAAATGGTTGTGAGGTTCTTTCGTCCTTGGTCGGGTACAAGGGGATAGTAGAACACTTGGTTCATCTTTTCTCTGAAATCTATCACCCTCCACACTCTGTAAGACCAAACAACATCGTCTTCTCTCACGTATGGATATTCAAATGGTTTCTTTCCGTCAGGATAAGCATCGGAACTCTTAACATAAAATCCATCAAGATTTTCTTCAGGCTCTTCCATAACTTGTGCTTTCACTCCGATAGTTCCGCACAACAACAATCCCAATACTAATAATCCGAACTTTCTCATATCGATATAGGTTTTAAAGTTTTCGTTTTTACTGAATGGTAAATATCATCTGAGGGTTGCTTACGGCCTTCTCGCCATCAGGTCCTTTGGCTCTGATATTCTCGATATAGACTTTGTTTCCTCTTCTGAGTTTACCTAATTTTGCTTTCATTTCTGCGGTAAATTGACTGCCTGTTGCTTGGATAGGAGCTTGTGCGTCTCCTCCTGTGTTGAACGACATGGTGAACGATGTTACCGTGTAGTTTACAGGGAAGTCAAATCCTTCCATTGACACACGCAAACCTCCTTGCGTAAGCAATGACTCTTTTGGTATTCTTCCTCCGGTGTAAGTTCCGACCATTGCCGTCGGCTTAGGTATTGCCTTACATCTGAAATCCATTGTACCCATGTTCATAGTCTTTCCTCCCATGTTGGCAGACACGCTGATGCTTGCTTTTCCTTGAGATTTGACTGTGGCAATAAATTCTCCGTCTTTTACTTTCTTCAATACAATTCCTGCTCCGCTTGCAGTAACGTTCACATCTTTTGAGTTGGCTCCCGGTACTGATACTGATATTGGGTTATCAACTCCGATGTATAGCACGTTCATCTTGGTTGGAGAGATTGTTGCAGATGGTGCTGCAACGAAGTATTCTCCTTCAAAGTCGTATGGCACTGCTCCACTCTCTTTCTTGACGTACAATGTTCCGCTGTATTTTTGTGGTCCCAAAGCTCCTGCTCCGAACTTCAACTTCAACATTCCCGAGTCTCCGGTGTATTGTTGTCCTCTCACTTCTCCAGTTAGTTCGCTTCGAGAATCGTATGCCGCAACAAAGACATCTGCCTCATACTGTCCTCCTTGAATTATGTATGTTGATTTAGGAACAACTTTTGCAACGACTGTGTTGAACTTAAAGTCGTCCGCAGATACTGCAGAGTAAAGGTGATTGACCAAATCGACCTCCGCATTTTGAATTTCTGACTTAAACTTGTTCAACAATACCATGTCTGCCAAAGCAATGGTGTGGAAGAAGTTGTACATTTGCCAATTCAATGTTTCTCCCGAAGCATTCTTGAATGGTCCTTTGAAGTCGATTTGCATACTCTTCAAAGTTTCCTTGAATGAACCGGAAGCGTATTGCAACATTTCCTTTTGGTATTTGTCTATTTTGTTTCTCAGCTCGATGGCTTTTCCTTTTGAGCCGTCTTCACTGCCTGCCAAAAAGTAGTTTGTAGGAGATGAGTATTCGTCTTTCTTTTGAACTGCATCAAAACCTTTTTCTTTCAATAGTTTCTTTGCCTCGGCAACACCTCCGGGAGTTCCTTCCACTACAACAAACAACTCATATTTCATGTTATCTATGTAGTCGATTATCTCCTTTGTCTTTTTGCGGACTTCTTGAGCCTTTGCCCAATTATCGCCAACCTTTCCGGGATCTTGTCTGTAGGAGTTTTCAAACATTGTATATGCACTTTCTGCCTTTCCCATGAGCAGTTTGTTCGTTACTTCCATGCTATCGCCTACCGTAACGAACGCCTGCAATATCTCGGCAGACACGTTCAACGCCAACATCGCCGTGTAAACCAAGTACATCATTGAGATCATTCGCTGTCTCGGCGTTTCGGGACAATTCGTAGCACCCATAGTCTTACTCTATTTCTTTAATCCGTCAAATTCTTATTCTTGTTATTATGCCTTTGTTTGCATTGCTGCAAGCATATTGCCGTATATGTCGTTCAATGCTCCGACTTTCTTCGATAGGGCATTAACTTGCTCTTTGTACTTCAATACGTTTTCTGCAGTATCGGCGAAATTGACAACCAAGTTGTCGATTCTCTCTTGTACAACCTTGCTTGCCTCCAACTGAGACGAAGAATTTTGTATTTGCATTTCATACAAAGCATTGATTGAAGAAAGACTTGATGCCATTTTCTTCAACTCGTCCAAATATGAAGCATCTCCTGCCGACAATGTGTTGGCTGTTTCTTTGTATATATTTGCCAAGGTAGATACTGCCGAGGTTGCTTCTTGAACCGAAGAAAGGTATTCGCCCGATACCAACAAGTCTTTGTTCAAATTGTCTGCAGTTTTCTTGTATGCAGATGATAATTCTCCTGCTGCAGAAGCCGCACTGCTCAAATTTTGAGAGAACTTCTCAGATGCAACGGCTGCTCCGGCAACGTCATTCATCTGGTTGGTTGTGTCAGCCAAGTTCTTCAATCCCTTACCCAAGCTTTCGATAAGTTCAGGCCCTATCTTAGCATCAGACAACATCTTGTCCAAATCTTGTGTTCCCGAATAACCTCCGATTATTGTTGTGCCACCTGCAACGGTTTGTCCTCCTGTTACAACTGTTTGTGCTTCTTCTTTTTCTTTCTTTTTAGACTTCTTGCTTTCCTTTTTCTCTCCTGCATGAATGTCGTCCATACCTGCCAACTCGGGATAAACCAAGCTCCAATCGTAAGTAACGTGTAATGGTTCAAATGCCGATACAAAGAATATAATAGCCTCAATACCCATACCTATAATCAACATGATGGTTCCTCCGGGCCAGTGGTTGATTTTGAACAACGCACCAACGATAACGACAGATGCACCAATACCATACAACTTTGCTGTTAATTCTTTGTAGAACTTACTTCTTACGAAATTATCTATCCAACCCATGATAAAATAGTTTTTTAATTTGTTTGTTTACTGTGTTTCTTATCTGTTTTTAATCTTAATTGTTTCTATATACATTAGAAGATGTCTTAGGATTGTCCCCTCTTACTCTTCCCAAATATGACTGTACGCAACGGAAACCAATGTAACTCTTTCCCGAATCTTGGTATTCGTACGAACGAGTTGCCGTTTGGATAAAATACTTTTGGTCTTTCCAAGAACCGCCTCTTACGGTCTTTCTCTTCATTTGAGGAGCATCGTCCTCTGTTGCATTATATACGTTCACTTGGTTGAGGTCGTGAGTGTAGTTGTATGCAGATTCGTTGTAAGCATCTTCACACCACTCTGCCACATTGCCTGCCATGTCGTACAATCCAAAACCATTAGGAGCATAGTGTGCCACCAAAATCGGAGTAACACCGCCATCGTCTCCATAATTTCCTCTCAAAGGTTTGTAGTTTGCAATAAAGCAACCATTGCCATTGCGAACGTATGGTCCTCCCCAAGGATAAGGAGCGCCATCTACACCACCTCTTGCAGCATATTCCCACTCTGCTTCGGTAGGCAAACGGAAATCTTCCATTCTTGCATAGTCTTGCTTTGACAAATAGTCGTTCATCATTATTGTTCTCCAAACAGAGAATGCTTTTGCCTGACGATAAGACACTCCGACAACAGGATAGTTGTCATAACGAGGGTGGCTGAAATAAGAACGTGTAGCTGCATCGTTGTAAGAGTAAGCATAGTCGTGCATCCAGCAAAGAGTATCGGGATAGATGTTGATGACCTCTTTTCTAAAGAACTTGTCTCTGTTTTTTAACGAACCGGGACGAGATGCAAATGCAGAGCCTCTGTACTCTTCTTGAGTTTGATTGCCATACTCTTTCTTACTTGCACTTCTCAAATCAATCCAATAGTACTCGTAATTCAACTTACGAGCATCTATTTGCATATTATTGTAAAATCTTTCTTCCGTCGGAACAAACAAAGTCATAAGTTGCTCTCTCTCGTCGGCATTTTTCATATTCCAATCAATCTTTGCCTTCCAATTGATAAGCGGAGTTTCCAACTCTTCTCCCCATTGGTCTGCTTCAATCAAGTACTCCTCGGGGTTAATCTCTCCCAACAATCTGTAAGCTATAGAGTCTCTGACCCAATAGACGAACTGACGATATTCGTTGTTCGTTATCTCTGTTTCGTCCATCCAGAACGACTGCACTTGAACAGTCTTTGGCTGATGTTCATACAACTTATACAAGTCTTCATCTGCCGCTCCCATAAGGAAACTGCCCTGAGGAATATCAACCATGCCGTATGGCTGCATATCCAAGAAATCAGGTCTGTCTTGTACACCTATCAACTCTCCTTTGTCCGAGCTTCCGCAACCAAAGAAGAGAACTACTGCTGAAACTAACAAAACTATACGTCTCATTTTATCTGATTTTTTCAAATTTCTACTTTATTTTAATTCTAAAATCTTCTCTTTTATCAATATCCGTTCTTTGTACGACCTTTTTCTTTCAAGCCGTCCTTAGATTATTTTACGGCTTTTGGAAGATAAGGTTTCAAAAGAACTACATTCTTCTCGTATTTCTATATATTGTTGGTGGCTTAGGTGGATTTTCTATCTTGAAGCAGAACCTTGCAAAGAGTTCCAACGAACCTGCAGACTGCGTCGATATTCTCGAAGTAGGAATATCGTATGACACTCCGACCTTAAAGTCTCCGAATGCCATGCCTCCCATCAAAACTACAGCATCTTGAACTCTGTAACTCGCTCCACACCAAAACTTGTGTTCCCATTCCAACATGGTCGAAACGTCCAACTGATATGCCGAAGCGGACTTAAAATCTGTCTTCAACAAAGCCGACGGCAATACTCTCAAAGAAGGATACGCAGGCACGGTCCATTCATAGCCTGCCAAGATATAATAGAAGCGTCTGTTGTCCCACATCAACTTCTCACTCTTGGTTTCCATGAGTTTTGATGAGGATATACCTATATACAATTGTCCGGGAATTTGATAATACACTCCCAAACCCAAATCAAACAAAAAGTCATCTCTGTTGGATAAGTCTGTAAGAAGAGGGTCTGACGATGTACCAATTTGATCGTCCTCTGTAAATTGATCAGAACCCACTAACTTCGACATATCTATTGAAGCGTTAAATAGTTGTGCTTCAATTCCGATTGCCAAGTTTCCTTTTGGCAACTGAAATCTGAAAGCATAGTCGATTTTTGCGTGCAAGTTGTTCCAAAAACCTATCTTGTCAGAAATAATAGTCGCACCTATACCTCCATGCAAAAAGCGAACAGGCATATCAAACGACAAGTTCATGGTTTCACCTCCCGAAGCCCCTGTCGATTGTCCGGTTGCATCGGTAAGATTCATTCCCATCCATTGATTGCGATAAAATCCTGTAAAGCATATAGCACCATTACTTCCTGCATATCCGGGATTGTATGACAATCTGTTAAACATGTACTGAGAGAACTGCGGCTCTTGCTGTGCATATATGGCAAAACTCGCAAAGAGCAATGCCACAAACACGACAACTGCCGAGCAATTCCTAATCACATTACATTGTTTGCACACAAATCGTACTAATGTTCTCATATATATATTTTCAACAATGCCTTGCAATGTCCCTTTCAAAAAAACAGCCACAAAGCAACACTGCAAAGGTAACTAAATTCTTTATAAAGGCGAAATCTTGTCCGCCTTTTTTATTATTATTTCCTCTTATTCTTTTGCTATCATTTGAAAATCAAGCTACTAAATTATCACCTTAATTGTCTTTCTTTTTAATCAAATGAGCCAAAGGGTAGTTTTTTTTGAGTTCTGCAACCGCTTGTTCGGCAGTTTTTTTAGAGATAAACGGTCCTATATTTATGTAGTAGAAGCTCTCGTTGTAAACCTTCACAGCCTTTGAGAGTTTTTGATACTGTGGCGGCAGCTGGTGAATGATAGTTTTGACTTCGTTTTGGTCGGCTGCAGTTGCCAACCTCACATAATAGGTAAACAAGAAGGTTTGTTCGTATTTGTTTCCCTTGGCAAAGATAATGGAATCCAAATAGTGATTTCTCAAACTATCGTTCAGCTCTGCCCTGTCGAACATTTCAAACAATTCATCTTGCTTTTCCCACAATTCCATATACTCATTGCCTAAAACTTCCACCCTTACTTTTGCAGTCCCTGTCTTGTGCAGCAATATCCTTTTGGCTGCCAAAAAAGACAAATCGATAACCCCTGCTCTCGGACAACGGTCATTGACTTTCAAAAGCACCGAACGTCCGTTTTCCAAGTGAGTAACTCTCACCAATGTGTTGAGAGGAAGTGTCCTATGTGCCGCAGTATATTTTTTTTGTGAGAAAATCTCTCCCGAGGATGTCTTTCTGTTCTCAAATCTGTCATGATAATAAGTTGCATAAGCCACAAAGCCCTTATCGTTTTGAGCATACAAAACACCACAAAACCACAACAGCACTCCGAAAGAGGCAAACCTTTTAATCAACCTGCCTACCACGCCTTTGCATCTTCGTGAAACCATTGTCCTTGCAAGCGAAGGACTTGCTCTATCACATCTCTCACACAACCATAACCGCCGTTCTTGTGAGAAATATAGTCGGCAACCGACTTTATCTCCTCGGCAGCATCTGCCGGACAAGCCGAAACGCCTGCCAACTGCATGACATCATAGTCCGGAATATCATCTCCCACATATAACACTTGCTCGGGCAAGAGCTGTTTATCTTTCAAAAAAGTCTCAAATATCTCTTTCTTGCGGTGAGAACTCAAATATACATCTTCAACTCCCAACATCTTCATTCGAGACCTTATACTATCGCCGTTTCCTCCCGACAAAATTGCAATCAGATAACCTTTTCTCAAAGCATATTGCATTGCATAGCCGTCCTTTACGTTACCACTCCTTACTATAATGGTATCATTTGCCGACCATATATTACCATCGCTCACCACTCCGTCATAATCAAAAACGAAAGCCTTAATCTCGTGTAACTTTGCCTTGTAATTCATCTTTCTAAAAGTGCTTGTGAGGCATCAAATAGTTGCAAACATAATCCCTTACTCCCTCTTCCAAGCTGTGAAATGGTTTATCATATCCCACAGAGAGCAACTTTTGCATTTTAGCCTCGGTAAAGTATTGGTATTTGTCCCTTATATCTATAGGAATATCTATATATTCAATATTAACCTCTTTTTCCATTGCAACAAAGGTTGCCTTTGCCAAGTCAAAAAAGCTCCTTGCCTTTCCGCTTCCGAGATTATAAATATCAGACTTGGGCTGTTTTTCCATCAAAAAGAACAACACATCGACCACATCTTTGACATACACAAAATCCCTCATCTGTTGTCCGTCCTCAAAGTCGTCTCTGTGAGAGCGAAAGAGCTTAACTTTTCCCGATTGGTTGATTTGATTAAACGAGTGCATGATAACCGATGCCATTCTGCCCTTATGATATTCGTTTGGACCATAAACGTTAAAGAACTTCAAGCCTGCCCAAAACGGAGGTTGATTTTGCCGAGCTAAAGCCCAAAGGTCAAACTCTTGTTTTGAGCGTCCGTAAGGATTGAGCGGCTTTAGAGAAGGAATAAGTGCCAAATCATCATCATAACCTGCCTCCCCGTTGCCGTATGTCGCTGCCGAAGAAGCATAAACCAACGCAATACCGTTCTCAGAGCAGATATTCCAAATAGCTTTGGTGTATTCCAAGTTGAGAGACACAAACACATTCCAATCAAACTCCGTTGTGTCAGTTCTTGCTCCCAAGTGATACACCTTATCGACCGACTTTGCATTTGCCTTGAACCAATCCAAAAACACCTTTCGGTCGATTTTATCTGCATATTTCAAATTCTCATAGTTGGCAACTTTCTCTTGCTTTGAGAAATCATCTACAATAATAATATTGTCAAAGCCTTCCCTGTTTAGCTTGCTCAACATACAGCTGCCGATAAAGCCGGCTGCTCCCGTTACTACAATCATATTTATCTTCTTTCTCTCGTGTGATAAGACAGCTTGGTTTTCTGACTGATATATTCCAACGACTGCTCATAAACCTTTCGCCAATCTCTCCATTCCATATCGTCCGACAAACTCTCATTATGCCACACGCTTATCAAATTTCCTTTTACTTTCTCAACCTCATCAACAATCCCCTCAATCTTTTCAAGAGCCTGCCGAGGCGACAGACGCAAACCATTCTTCAAAGCCACGTCCATATATGCAAACGGAAATATTCTCAATTTGGTTTCAAAATCCAGTGCCAAATCGTAAAAATTAAAGCTGTTGCAAATCCCTGCTCTAAATCCCACATGATCCGAATAGCCCATCGAATAGTCGCTTTCTACGTTGTTATCCGTAAGATTTCTGTACGATTCGGGCAGACGAAACCTCAAATAGTGAAAACGAGAACGATGTATCGGCTTATGCAGAATAGACCTCAACATTTTGATTTGCTCACTCAGCTGACCCGGGTTGTCAAAGCTCTCATACGAAGGGTGAATACCCACCTTGGCATAATCACAAAGCGACTTGACCAACAGTTGAAACCTATTATTATAAGGACTTATGTTCTTGTCATATCGACCATAGTAACCAAACAAGACAAAGAAAACAGTCTGCACTTTGTATTTTCCTATCTGTGCAATGATATAGTCAAACGTATCGAAAGGGTCTGCATCAATGTGCAGCAAAACCCTCAATCTTTTCATGCAAAGGGCAAACTCTCCCCTCAACACATCTTTGCACAATCCCACAACGCTTCTGCACAATCCCTTACCCAAGTATGAATAAGCCGAATCGACATCTATCGTATTTACAAACGAAAAATACTTCTCCCCAAACTCTATTTGAGGAAAGGCACAGAGAAGTTTTTGTTTCAACTCCTCAGCCCAAATGTTCACAACAGGCTTTTCCAAAAAACCTTTTTTGAAAGCCAAGCTGTCCTCTGCCTTAAAACGCGAATGTTTGTCCCTTATGAACGGAAGATACTCCTCATATCTCGAAACAAGATAGAAAGAAGCCGCCAACACATCATAATTGCACACGGACTCTTTTGAATAAACCCTGAACAAATAGTGCATTCCCCCTTGCTCAAAGCAGTCTGTTTCCAACATCTCTATGGTTGTCTGAAACAAAATATCCGAAGAATAAAGGAACACCTCATCACACAATTTTTGTTTGCAGTACGAAAACTTTGCCC